>JAFEDF010000126.1 GCA_018241785.1 Pseudomonadota bacterium
ACCGACCGCGAAGGCCGAGGGAGCGCGGTACCGTGACGCGCGAGTTCGGCTGCGGAACGCAGCCGGTGTTTGAGCCCGTCACGGTACCGCGCTCCCTCGGCCTTCGCGGTCGAACTCGCGCGCCGGAGCATTCCCACCGCTTCCCAGCGCGGCCGATCGCTGAAACAGGGGCCGTTCCCGTTTCGCACAGCTTCCTTAAGAGCGAGCGCGCAGCCACCGCGCTCCAGCCGCGCCGCTGCGACGACGTCACCCTCCACAGGAGAATCCACGCAATGCCCACCCTCCGCCCTTCGATCGCCGCCCTCGCGGCTTCACTCGCCCTCGCCGCGCCCGCCGCGCATGCGCAGTTCTCGGGCGCCTACATCTTCGGCGACAGCCTGAGCGACGCCGGCCAGTACGGTGCGCGCTTCACGACGAACCCCGGCCTCACGGTCCCGATGTACGTCGCGCAGGGCTTCGGCTTCAACGTGACGCCGTCGTTCTTCGGCGGCACCGACTATGCGCAGGGGGGAGCGAACGTCAATTCGCCGTCGCCTTCGATTCCGCCGAGCGCACCGAACCTGTCGATCGCCGACCAGGTCTCGCAACTGCTTGCCAAAGGCCCCCTCAACCGCAACGCGCTCTACCAGCTCTGGGGCGGGTCGAACGACATCATTCTCGCCGTATCCGAGGCCGGTGCCGGCGCGATCACTCCGGCGCAGGCGCAGGCGGCCGTCGTGCAGGCGGCGACCGACCTCGTGACGCAGGCCGTGCGGCTGCAGTCGTCGGGGGCGCGCTACCTCATCGTCTACAACGTCACCGACATCGGCCGCACGCCAGCGGCCGCAGCGGCGGGCGCGCAGGCGAGCTTCACCGCGCTCTCGTCGCTCTTCGATACGACGATGAACGCCGGCATCGCTGCTGCGCACCTACAGGTCGTGCAGGTGAACGTCTTCAAGCTCCTCGACGAGGTCACCTCGAATCCGGCGGCATTCGGCTTCGTCAACGCGACGGCGCCGGTGTGCACGACGTCGTCGGCGCTCCAGTGCACGCCCGCGACGCTGCGCGACCCCAACGGCGCGCTGACATGGGTGTTTGCCGACGGCCTGCACCCGACGACCGGACTCGCATTGATCGGTGCCGAAGCGGCGCTGTCGATGCTGCAGGGACCAGCGATGGTCGGCGCGCTCGCCGAGCAGCCGCTCGCTGCCGAACGGGGCACCTTCCGCGCCATCGACGGCAGGATGATGTCGAGCCTCGATGCGCAGCCCGCCTCGGGAAAGATCAACGTCTGGGGCGGCTATGACTACGGCCACCACGACATCGACGGGTCGGCGCTCACCGGGAACGCCGACGTCAACATGCTGAACGTCGGCGGCGACGTGAAGGTCTCCGACCGGATGCTCGTCGGCGGCGCGTTCGGGTACTCCGACCACAAGGGCGACTTCGGCGACGGCAACGGAGGCTTCAAGCTCCGCGAGACGACCGGTACCGCGTATGCCGGCTACGGCGGCGGACCGTGGTACGTCGGCGCGACGCTCGGTGCCGGCGATCTCGACTACCGCGACGTCCGGCGCAACATCACGCTCGGCGCACTGACGCGCACCGAATCGGGCAACACGCGCGGCTGGCACCTGATGGCGAGCGTGCTCGGCGGCTACTGGTTCAGCTACCGCGACCTCCTGCACGGCCCGTACGCGCGGCTCGCCTACCAGAAGATCCACGTCGACGCGTATTCGGAGCAGGGCAGCGACAGCACCGCGCTGTCGTACGGCGAGCAGGAGCGCACGTCGCTGGTGTCGAGCCTCGGCTGGCAGGTGGCGGGGCGCCTCGGCAATGTGCGCCCGTTCGCGCGCGTCGCCTGGGCCCACGAGGGCAGGAACGACGACCGCTCGGTCTCGGCGACGCCGGTCGGCCTCGCCGGCACCTACTCGGTGCCGGTGCTCACGCCCGGCAACAACTGGGTCGATTACACGCTCGGCGCGAGCGCCGACTTCGGCGGGGTCACCGGCTACGTCACCGGCAGCGCGACCTCGGGCAAGAGCGACGGCAACGGCTACGTGATCAGCGTCGGCGTCAGGGTGCCGATGTAGGCGGACCGGCGCCGGGGTTCACGTTCAGTCGGGCCGTCGCGGCTTGCGCTTGGCGCGGGCGAACGCGAGGTCGTAGAGCGGCCTCGGCAGCGCGCGCAGGACCTTCCCGGCGATTGCCATCGGCCGCGGCAGCACGTAGAACGACTCGCGGCGGGCGATCGCCCGCGCGATCGCGCGCGCCGCGGCATCGGGCTGCATCAGGAACGGCATCGGATAGGGATTGCCGGCGGTCATCGGCGTCGCGATGTAGCCGGGACAGATGGTGACGACGGCGACGCCGCTCCCGCGTAGCTCGACGCGCAGGCTCTCGAGATAGGCGATCGCCGCGGCTTTCGATGCGCTGTAGGCGCCCGATCCCGGGATGCCGCGAAAGCCTGCGATGCTCGCGATGCCGGCGAGCGTCCCGCGCCGCGCCGCACGCATCGCAGCGATGAACGGATGGAACGTGTGGACGATCCCGAGCACGTTCGTCGCGAGCACCTGTGCGAACGCCGGGAGGTCCTCGGCATGGTCGGTGAGCGTTCCGCGCGAGACCCCTGCATTCGCGATCACGAGATCGGGAGCGCCGAAGCGCCCGACGAAGTCGCCGCCGGCCAAAGCGAGCTTCGCCGCTTCGCGCACGTCGCCCGGATAGACCGCAACCTCTGCGGGAGCGAGCGACTGGGCGAGACGTTCGAGCTCGGCCGCACGGCGTGCGAACAATCCGAGCCGTGCACCCTGTGCGGCGTAATGACGCGCGAGCGCCTCGCCGATGCCCGAGGTCGCCCCGGTGATGAAGACTCCGGCCGCGGCGACCCCGGTCAGCCCTTGGCGCGCTCGGCGCGCGCCTTGGCGATCAGTGCGTCGAGCGCCGCAGGAACCGCGGCGTGGCCCCCCAGGCGATCCGACGACGTGATGAACTTCCCGTCGACGATCTCGGTCGGGACCGATTCGATGCCGTAATCCTTGCCGAGCTGCATCGCGCGCTTCAGCTTGCTGTCGACGGCGAACGACGTATAGACGGCGGCAACCTGCTTGGCGTCGAGCCCGTGCTTCGCCGCCCAGTCGAAGAACGTCTTGTCGTTGGTGAGATCGACGCCATCGACGTGGATCGCCTTGAACACGTCCGGCGAGAGCTTGCGCGCATCGCCCATCGCGTCGAGCGTGTAGTAGACGCGGGCGAGCCGCACCCAGGCCTCGTGGAACATCACCGGCACGCGTCGGAAGCTGACGTCGGACGGCAGCGTCGCCAGCCACTTGTCGAGATAGGGCTCGAGCGCCGCACAGTGCGGGCAGCCGTAGGAGAAGAACTCGATCACCTCGATCTTCTTTCCCGTCTCCACCGGCTGCGGATTGGCAAGCCTCGCGAAGTTCTTCCCCTCGACGAGCGCGGCCGGCGTCGCAGCCCCCGCGGATCCGGCCAGGGCGAGGGCCGCCATGGCGGCCGCCGCGCGAAGGGCCGCGCGCCTCGACATCGGTGCTTCATTGCGAATCATCATCGACTCCATCGGGTGCCGGCAAACGGCGGGTTCAGAAGCGGATCACGGCAACGTCGAATCCGCGCTTCGCGAGCTCGGACTTCATCCGCGTGAGCTCGTCGGCGTTGTCGTAGGGCCCGAGGCGGACCCGATAGCGCGTGCTGCCGTCGGGAAGCGTGCCCGCCTGCACCGACGCTTCGAGCCCGGCAAGCGCGAGCCTCGCCTTCAGGTTCTCCGCGTCCGGCTCGGTCGTGAACGAGCCCGCCTGCAGCCACGAGTGCGCCGCGGGCTTCGCGGCGGGGCCCGCCGCGCTCGCCGTCACGGTGGACGCGGAGGCCTGCGGCCTCGCCGCGGGTGCCGGCGCGGACGCCGGTGCGGGTACTGCCGCGGGTGTCGCGGCGGGAGCGCCCGGTGACGTCGCCGCAGCGGTCGCCGCGGGCGACGCAGTCCGTGCCGTGGCCGCGGTGCGCGGCACGTCCGGTTGCGGCTTCGCGTCTTCGACGCCGGGAAGGATCTTGTAGAAGTCGAAGCGCGGCTTGCCCGATGCGGCGGCACTGTCGGCCGCGGCAGGCGCCGCGGGGGACGCCGCACTGTCGTCGGCGTGTCGCGCGATCTGCAATGCCGGATTGTTCTTCATCAGCCAATACGCGACTCCTGCGGCGAGGCCCAGACCCACGACGACGCCGATGAAGATGCCCACCAGCGTGCCGCCGGCGCTCGCGCGCCGGGGTGCAGGCTGCGAGCGCCGGGATCGGCGCAAGGCGGTGGGAGCGGTCATCGGGTCGAAAAGTTCGCGGGTTCGGACGCGCGGCATGGGTGTGCGCACCGGGGCAGGTTCACATGCGTTCGGGTGCGCCGATGCCGAGGATCGCGAGCCCGTTCGCGAGCACCTGGCCGGCGGCAACGGCGAGCGCGAGCCTGGCGTCGCGCAGCCGCCGGTCGTCGACGAGGAAGCGCTCGGCATTATAGTAACTGTGGAATTCCTGGGCCAAAGCCTTCAGGTAGAACGTGATCTGATGCGGCGCGAGCTCCTCCGCGGCGGCCGCGACCTCGTCGGGAAAATCCGCCAGCCGGCGCATCAGTGCGGTTTCGTGGCCGCCCGTGAGCGGCGACAGATCTGCACCGCTCAGCCGTGCCGCTGCCGACGCGCGGTCGAGCCCCGCCTGGCGCAGCACCGACGCGACGCGCGCGTACGCGTACTGGACGTAGTAGACCGGGTTGTCCTCGGACTGCGAGCGCGCGAGGTCGACGTCGAACACGAACTCGGCGTCCGCCTTGCGCGACACGAGGAAGAAGCGCACCGCGTCGCGCCCGGCCTCGTCGATCAGCTCGCGCAGCGTGACGTAGCTCCCGGCGCGCTTGCTGATCCGCACCTCCTCGCCGCCGCGCATCACCGTCACCATCTTGTGCAGCACGTAGTCCGGGTAACCCGCCGGAACGCCGATCGCCATCGCCTGCAGGCCGGCGCGCACCCGCGCGACCGTCCCGTGGTGATCCGAGCCCTGGACGTTGAGCGCCCGGACGAATCCGCGCTCGAACTTGGTCACGTGGTAGGCGACGTCGGGGACGAAATAGGTGTAGCCGCCCTCCGACTTGCGCATCACGCGGTCCTTGTCGTCGCCGAACGCGGTCGTGCGCAGCCACAGCGCGCCGTCGTGCTCGTAGGTGCTGCCCGAGGCGACGAGTCTCGCCACCGTCGCCTCGACGCGCCCGTCGGCGTAGAGCGAGCTCTCGAGGTAATGATTGTCGAACCTGACACCGAACGCCGTGAGGTCGCGATCCTGCTCGTCGCGAAGCGCGGCGACCGCGAAGCGGCGGATCGCGTCGAGGTCGGAGAGGTCGTGACCGTGCGCGTCGAGGTAGCGCTGCGCCAGCTCGCGCACGTACTCGCCGCGATAACCGTCCTCGGGGAACGCGCCTGACTCGCCGAGGAGCTCGCGCGCGCGCGCGCGCACCGACACTGCGAGGTTCTCGATCTGCTGGCCCGCGTCGTTGTAGTAGAACTCGCGCGTGACGCAGGCACCCTGCCACTCGAAGAGGTTCGAGATCGCGTCGCCGAGCGCAGCCTGCCGGCCGTGCCCGACGTGCAGCGGGCCGGTCGGGTTGGCCGAGACGAACTCGACGATCACCCGCTCGCCCCGGTAGAGGTCGCCGCGTCCGAAGCGTTCGCCTGCGCGAAGGATCTCGCTTGCGATTCGCCGCTGCGCCTCGGACTTGAGGCGGAAGTTGACGAATCCCGGGCCGGCGACTGCCGGCGCCTCGACGATGTCGGCGAGCTCGCGTCCCGCCGCCGCCGCGATCGCCTGCGCGAGCTCGCGCGGATTGCGCCCGACGCGCTTCGCGAGCGTCAGTGCGGCGTTGGTCGCGTAATCGCCGTGGCTGCGGTCGCGCGGCCGCTCGATGACGACGGCCAGCCCGGCAGCGTCCGGGGCCTGCTCGCGAACGATCCGCTCCACTGCCGCGGCGATGCGCTGCCGTGGATGTACGCTCGGCTCCGCGGCGTCGGGACGTTCGGACATGGGATTGGAATTATAGTGCGCGCGGCGCCGTCAGAACGTCACCGGATCGACGTCGATCACCCAGCGGACCCTGCGCGGCGACGACCGCTCGATGGCCTCGCGCCAGCGCGGCAGGAACGCCTGCAGCACTGCGCGCCTGTGCGATTGCACGAGCACCTGGCCGCGCTCGAAGCCGGCCCTGCGGGCGAGCGTCGCCGGCACCGGCCCGAACAGTTCGATCCGGTCGTCGCTTCGCGCGACCGTGCCGGCGAGCCCGCGGCCGCACTCGAACGCCTGCGCGAGAAACCGGTCGACGTCAGCGCGCTCGTGCGCTTCGCCGCTGAGGAGCGCGATGCGGGTCGCCGGCGGCAGCATCGCCGCCTCGCGCTCGGCGAGAACGTCGTCGGCAAACTGCGCGTAGTCGGCCGCGGCGAGCGCGCGGTACACCGGGTGATCGGGAAAATCGGTCTGCACGATCACCCGGCCCGGCGGCCCGGCGCGCCCCGCGCGCCCGGCAACCTGCACGAGCAGCGCGGTCAGCCGCTCGGTCGCGCGGAAGTCGGCGCTGTAGAGGGCGTTGTCGGCGCCGAGCACGCCGACCAGCGTCAGGCGGCCGAAATCGTGCCCCTTGGCGAGCATCTGCGTGCCCACCAGGATGTCGACTTCGTGGGCGTCGACGCGCCGTCTCACCGACGCGAATGCATCGCGGCCGCGCGTCGTGTCGCGGTCGACGCGCGCGACGCGCGCGGTGGGGAAGGCTGTGCGGATCGCTTCCTCGAGCCGCTGGGTACCGAAGCCGGCGGCGAGGATGTCGACGTTGCCGCACGCCGGACACCTGTGCGGCAGGCGCTCGGCATGCGCACAGTGGTGGCAGCGCAGCCGGTCCGGTCCGCGATGCACGACGAGCCGCGCCGTGCAGCGCGGGCACGAGGCCTCCCACGCGCAGGCAGAGCACTTGAGCGACGTCGCATAGCCACGGCGATTGACGAATACGAGCGCCTGCTCGCGCCGGGCGAGCGCACCGGCGAGCGCATCGACGAGCTGCGGCGTGAGGCCTCCGGCGACCACGGCGCCGCGCACCGGCGCGAATGCAATCGCCGGAGCGACGGTTCCCGCGGCGGCGCGCGAGCCCAGCGTCAGCAGCCGCGCCTCGCGCGCACGCGCGCGGCGCCACGTGTCGATCGACGGCGTCGCGCTGCCGAGCACGATCGGAACGCCGCGCCTGCGCGCGCGCCACAGCGCGAGGTCGCGCGCGTGGTAGCGCACGCCTTCCTGCTGCTTGAACGAGTCGTCGTGCTCCTCGTCGACGACGACGAGCGCGAGGTGCGGCAGCGCGGTGAACACGGCGAGCCTCGTCCCGAGCACCACGCCGGCAGCGCCCGATGCGGCCGCTTCCCAGTTTGCGCGGCGCGTTCCCGCCGGAAGGCCGCTGTGCAGCGTCACCGCGTGCACCTGCGGCAGCGTCGCGCGCACGCGTTCCTCGAACTGCGGCGTCAGGTTGATCTCGGGGACGAGGATCAGCACCTGTCCGCCTCGCGCGACGGCCTCGCGCGCGGCCTGCAGATAGACTTCGGTCTTGCCGCTGCCGGTGACCCCGAAGAGCACGAAGGCCGCGAAGCTGCCGAACGATGCGGCGACTGCGTCGGCCGCATCCTGCTGCGCCGCATTGAGCTCGGGTGCCCGACTGCCGGCGGGCGCGACATCGGGCGCGTCGGATGCGTCGGATGCGTCGCGCGCGTGCAGCGCAGCGTCTGCCTCCCGATCGATGCGCGTTGCGCGTGCGCGCGAAGCCGGCCTGCGTGAAACCGCGCCCGAGCGCGCGATCGGCGGGAGCGCCAGGTCGAAGGCCATCCCCGCTGCGCACTGGTAGTAGCGCGACACGAATTCGGCGAGCGCGATGATCTCGCCGGGAAGGCGCACGCCTTCGATCACCTCGTCGATCGGCAACAGGCGTTCCGCATGGGCCGACGTGCCGTCGACTGCGGTCACGACGCCGATTCGATGGCGACCGGCGAGATTCACGCGCACGACGGCGCCGGGCCCGGCCGCGAGTCCTTCCGGAATCCAGTAGTCGAAGGTCTCGAAAGCCGCGACCGGGAGCGCGACCCGTGCGATCGACATGGATTGGGATCGCCCGGCGTCAGTCGGCCGGCGCGAAATCTGCGCGGCGGACGATCGGCCCGGCTGGCACGCCAGTATTCACTCGACACCTCAAATTCAGCGTCCAACCCCTTCATTTGGAACGTTTCGGCCGGAGGCCCGCGATGTGACGATGTGCATAACTTTGTGCGCAACCGGACGGGGTGCGACGCGCACGCGGACCTCCGCCCATGGCGCAGTTGTTGCGTCGATTCGACACCCAGGTGAGTTCGAACGTATTTTCATCAACTTAGCGCTTGCGCTTCGCGCAAAAATCGTCAGTTCCCGAACAGGCAGCCCGGCCGCGGCCGCATGTGCATAACTACCCCGCTAGATCAGCTTCGGCGCGCTTGTCAAGCCTGCGCGCTTGGCCGGCCTCACTGCCGCCTCACTGCGGCCGCGGTGGCGTGACCGCACGCGCGTGAACGGCCTCGACGACGGCGAGCACGCTCTCGATCGGAGTCCCCGGAATCACGCCGTGGCCGAGGTTGAACACGAAGCCCGGTGCCGGCCCCGCGGCGTCCAGGACCGCGTTCGCGGCGGCCCCCGCCCGCTCGGGGCTCGCGGTGAGCGCGAGAGGGTCGAGGTTCCCCTGCAGCGCGACGGCCGCACCCACTTCGCGGCGCGCGGCCGCGAGATCGACGGTCCAGTCGATGCCGAGCGCGCGCGCTCCCGATCCCGCGAGCGCAGCGAGCGAGCCCGCGCGCCCGCGGGTGAAGACGAGCGTCGGCACGCCGGCAGGCAGCGCGGCCAGCACACGGCGGGTCGGCTCGAGCGAGAAGCGCCGCCATGACGCTTCGTCGAGCAATCCGCCCCAGCTGTCGAAGATCATCAGCACGTCGGCACCCGCGCGCGCCTGCTCGGCGAGGCAGCCGGCGACCGCGACCGCGTTCAAGGTCACGAGTCGATCGACGAGGTCGGGGCGCGTGAAGATCATCCTGCGCAGCGTCGCGAACTCCGCGCTCGAGCGGCCTTCGACCATGTAGCACGCGAGTGTGAACGGGCTTCCCGCAAAGCCGATCAGCGGAAGCCGCCCTGCAAGCCCGCGGCGAATCGCCGCGATCGCGTCGAACACGTAGCCGAGCTTCGCGAGGTCGGGGGCCGCAAGCGCAGCGATCGCCGCCTCGTCGCGAACCGGCCGTGCGAAGTACGGCCCCTCGCCTTCGGCGAATGCGAGGCCGAGGCCCATCGCGTCGGGAATCGTGAGGATGTCCGAGAAGAGGATCGCGGCGTCGAGCGCAAAGCGCGCGAGCGGCTGCAGCGTCACTTCGGCGGCGAGTTGCGGATCGGTGGCGAGCGCCATGAAGCTGCCGGCGCGCTCCCTCACGCGCTGGTATTCGGGCAGGTAGCGACCGGCCTGCCGCATCAGCCACACCGGCACGCGGTCGACGGGCTCGCGCGCGAGCGCGCGCAGCAGCCTGTCGTTGGCCGGCCGCGGCGGGCGCGCCCCGCTCATCGGCCGAGCGCGCGGCCGGTGACGCGCTCGAGCACCGCGAGCGGCGACGAGTCCGGCCGGTAGAGCGCGTTCGCCGGCAGGTGGATCGTCTGCTCGAACATGTACTGTCCCGATACGACTGCGTGCATCACCTGGTCCGAGAAGCAGAGCCACGTCGCGCCGGGACGAAAGCGGACCTCGCGCTGCGCGCTCGCGGCCTGGTAATCGAGGTCGGCCTTCGCGCGGTCGTGCAGGTTCAGCATCAGGTGATCGTAGGCGCTGCGCCGCCCGCGCGTGACGCGCAGGAGAGCGAGCAGCGCCGCTTCGCCCGGGAGCATCGGGCGCACGCCGGGCAGCAGCCGGCGCGCCATCGCCTCGAAACTCTCGCCGACGCGCCAGACGCGGTCCTCGCCGGCCGGGTTGACGTTGCAGAAGACGCGCAGGATGCGCTGCCCGCGATTCGGGCGCGACGGGAATGCGTCGACGTGCAGGCGCGTGTCGTCCTTGCGCCACGACGCCGGGCGGCGCGAAGCCGGCTGCGGGCGAAAGCTCGTTCGCGCCCCTGCAAGCCACGGGCCGTAGCGGGGGAAGAGCGCCGCGACGAGCGTATTGGCCGAGCGCCTGAACCGCTCGATCATCGCGGCGAGCGCGGCGAGATCGGCGGCGGCTCCCGCCGCGCCGTGCAGCCTGGTGCCGTCGAGGCTGATGTTCTTCGCGTGCCCGTCCGACCAGCGGACGTCGAGAAAGCGCGTCTCGCGCGCGTCGAGACCGAAGGCGAGTTGCGGGAGCGCGAGCACGCCCCCGTTCTCGAGGACCCCTGCATGGCGATCGGAGTCGGCCGGCGCGACGCTCGGATGCCAGTCGGAGATGGCGAGCGTGACGACCGGCGCGACGCCGTGCGCTGCGCCATCCGCAGCGTCCCCACCGGGCGGCGCCGACGCAGGCGGGACGTTCGGCTCGGCAATCAGCGCGGCAGCTCCGAAGTGCCCATCAGGTACGCATCGACCGCATGCGCGCACTGCCTGCCCTCGCGGATCGCCCACACGACGAGCGATTGGCCGCGGCGCACGTCGCCGGCGGCGAAGACACCGTCGACGCTGGTGCGGTAGTCGATGGTGTCGGCCTTGACGTTGCTGCGCGCATCGCGCAGGACGCCGAATTGCTCGACGAGGGCGGTCTCGCCCGGCCCGGTGAAGCCCATCGCGAGGAGCACGAGGTCGGCCTTCATCGCAAACTCGGTGCCGGGAATCTCCGCCATGCGCATCGCACCGCTGCCGTCGCGCTGCCATTCGACGCGCGATGCGACGATACGCTCGACGCGGCCCGCGCTCCCCTCGAAGCGCTTGGTCGCCACCGACCAGTCGCGATCGCATCCTTCCTCGTGCGAGCTCGACGAGCGCAGCTTGATCGGCCAGTACGGCCACACGAGCGGCTTGTTCTCGACTTGCGGAGGCTGCTGCAGGAGCTCGAACTGGGTGACCGACGCGGCGCCCTGGCGATTGGAGGTGCCGACACAGTCCGACCCGGTATCGCCGCCGCCGATGACGACCACGTGACGGCCGTCGGCGCGAATCTGCGCGTCGACGGGGTCACCGGCGACGACGCGGTTCTGCTGCGGCAGGAACTCCATCGCGAAGTGAACGCCCGCAAGCTCGCGCCCCGGAACCGGGAGATCGCGCGGCTTCTCTGCACCGGCGGCGAGCACGACGGCGTCGAACCCGCCGAGAAGCTCGTGCGCGCCGATGTCGCCGCCGACGTGCGCATTCGGCCGGAACTCGACGCCCTCGGCCGACATCTGCGCCATCCGCCGGTCGATCAGGTGCTTCTCCAGCTTGAAATCGGGAATGCCGTAGCGCAGGAGCCCGCCGATGCGATCGGCCCTCTCGAACACGACCACCGCGTGGCCGGCGCGAGCGAGCTGCTGCGCGCAGGCGAGGCCCGCGGGCCCCGATCCGACCACCGCCACGCGGCGCCCGGTCTGGCGCAACGGCGGGCGCGGAACGACCCAGCCCTCTTCCCAGCCCTTGTCGATGATGAAGTGCTCGATCGACTTGATGCCGACCGGGTCGCTGTTGATGTTGAGCGTGCAGGCGGCCTCGCACGGCGCCGGGCAGATGCGCCCGGTGAACTCGGGAAAGTTGTTGGTCGAGTGCAGCACGTCGAGCGCCTCGCGCCAGCGCTTGCGGTAAACGAGGTCGTTCCAGTCGGGGATGATGTTGTTGACCGGGCAGCCGTTCTGGCAGAACGGGACGCCGCAGTCCATGCATCGCGCCCCCTGGGTCGACGCCGAGGCGTCGTCGAGGACATGGACGAACTCGCGGAAGTGGCGCACCCGCGCCGCGACCGGGTCGGCGGCTTCGGCGATACGCTGGTACTCGAGGAATCCGGTGATCTTGCCCATGTCGGTCAGGCCGCCTGCTTCTGCGCCGCCGCCGCGCGCCCGGCGGGTGCCGCGGCGTGCATCTCGGTGAGCGCGCGCTGGTACTCGTTCGGAAACACCTTGACGAAGCGTGCGCGCGCCTGCTCCCAGTGATCGAGCAGTGCGAGCGCCACCGTCGACCCCGTATAGCGCAGGTGCCGTTCGACGAGCCCGCGCAGGAGCGGCTCGTCGGCCTCGCCGCAGTGGAGCATCCGGCCCTTGCCGGCGAGCGTGAGATCGGCCTCGGCCTCGCGCTGGAGGGCCTCGGGCAGCACCGGCACCAGCGTCACCATCGATGTGTTGCAGCGCGTCGCGAAGGTCCCGTCCGGATCGTAGACGTAAGCCATTCCTCCGCTCATCCCGGCGGCGAAATTGCGCCCGGTGCGCCCGAGCACGACGACCGTCCCGCCGGTCATGTATTCGCAGCCGTGGTCGCCCGTGCCCTCGACGACCGCCGAGGCGCCCGAATTTCGCACGCAGAAGCGCTCTCCGGCCACGCCGCGGAAATACGCCTCGCCCTCGATGGCGCCGTACATCACCGTGTTGCCGACGACGATGTTGTCCTCGGGCCGCGCCGGGCACGACGGGTCGGGATAGACGACGATGCGCCCGCCCGAAAGTCCCTTGCCGACGTAGTCGTTGGTGGCGCCCTGCAGCTCGAACGTGACGCCGCGCGCGAGGAACGCACCGAAGCTCTGTCCCGCGGTTCCGTCGAAGGCGATGTGCACGCTGTCGTCGGCGAGTCCTTCGTGGCCGAAGCGGCGCGCGATCGCCCCGGAAAGCATCGCCCCCACCGAGCGGTTCGCGTTGCGGATGCGGTAGGCGAGGCGTACGCGCTGTCCGCCGTCGAGGGCGGGCGCCGCCGCCGCGATCAGCGTGTGATCGAGCGCACCGGCTAAGCCGTGGTCCTGCGATTCGCAGTGATGCCGCGCGACCGCCGGCGGCATCGCAGGTTGGTGAAAGACGCGCGAGAAATCGAGCCCGCGCGCCTTCCAGTGCTCGATACCCTGCTTCATGTCGAGGAGGTCGACGCGGCCGATCATGTCCTCGAGCCTGCGAAAGCCGAGCGACGCCATGATCTCGCGCAACTCTTCAGCGACGAAGAAGAAATAGTTGATCACGTGCTCGGGCTGGCCGGTGAAGCGGCGGCGCAGCACCGGATCCTGCGTCGCGACGCCGACCGGGCAGGTGTTGAGGTGGCACTTCCTCATCATGATGCAGCCGGTGACGACGAGCGGCGCCGTCGCGAAGCCGAACTCGTCGGCGCCGAGGAGCGCGCCGATCGCGACGTCGCGACCGGTCTTCATCTGGCCGTCGACCTGCACGGCGATGCGCCCGCGCAGCCGGTTCAGCACCAGCGTCTGCTGCGTTTCGGCAAGCCCGAGCTCCCACGGCGTGCCGGCGTGCTTGATCGACGACTGCGGCGAAGCGCCGGTGCCCCCGTCGTGGCCGGCGATCGTCACGTGGTCGGCCTTCGCCTTCGCAACGCCGGCGGCGACGGTTCCGACGCCGACTTCCGAGACGAGCTTCACCGAGACCGACGCCTGCGCATTCGCGTTCTTGAGGTCGTGGATGAGCTGCGCCAGGTCCTCGATCGAGTAGATGTCGTGGTGCGGCGGCGGCGAGATGAGGCCGACGCCGGGCACCGAGTAGCGCAGGTGCGCGATGTAGTCCGATACCTTGTGCCCGGGGAGCTGGCCACCCTCGCCGGGCTTCGCTCCCTGCGCCATCTTGATCTGCAACTGGTCGGCCGATGCGAGGTACTCGGCGGTCACGCCGAAGCGCGCCGAGGCAACCTGCTTGATCCGCGAGCGCAGGCTGTCGCCGGCCTCGAGGGCGAGATCGCGCTCGACGGCACCCTTGCCGAGTACCGATGACAGCATCTCTCCGCCGTGGAACGGGCTCTCGCCCGCGCGCATCTCGGCGCGGTAGCGGTTCGCGTCCTCGCCGCCTTCGCCGGTGTTCGACTTGCCGCCGATGCGGTTCATCGCGATGGCGAGCGTCGTGTGCGCCTCGGTCGAGATCGACCCGAGGCTCATCGCGCCGGTCGAGAATCGCCTGACGATGTCCTTCGCAGGCTCGACCTCGTCCAAGGGCACCGGAGTGCACGCCGCCGTCCGGAATTCGAACAGGCCGCGCAGCGTCTTCAGCTTCCTGCCCTGCTCGTTGATCAGCAGCGCGTAGTCCTTGTAGGTCGAGTACGAGTTGGCGCGCGTTGCGTGCTGGAGCTTGGCGACCGAATCGGGCGTCCACATGTGCTCTTCGCCGCGCGTGCGCACCATGTACTCGCCGCCCTCGTCGAGGGCGTCGGCGAGAACCGGGTCGTCGCCGAAGGCCGCGGCGTGCAGCCGCTCGGCCTCGGCAGCGACCTCGAAGAGCCCGATGCCCTCGATCGCGCTCGCGGTGCCGGTGAAGTACTTGTCGACGAACGCCTTCTGCAGTCCGACCGCCTCGAAGATCTGCGCGCCGCAGTAGCTCTGGTAGGTCGAGATGCCCATCTTCGACATCACCTTGCGCAGACCCTTGCAGATCGCCTTGATGTAGCGCTTCTGCGCTTCGGCGGCGGGGATCTCGGGCCGCTTCAGGGCCAGCGCGTCGACGGTCTCGAGCGCGAGGTACGGGTGGATCGCCTCGGCCCCATAACCCGCGAGAAGTGCGAAGTGATGCACCTCGCGCGCCGATCCGGTCTCGACGACGAGCCCGGTCGAGGTGCGAAGCCCCCGCTTCACCAGGTGCTCGTGCACGGCCGCCGTCGCGAGCAATGCGGGAATCGGCAGCAGCGACTCCGACACCGTGCGGTCGGAGAGGATCAGGATGTTGAAGCCCTGCCGGATCGCATCCTCGGCGTGGGCGGCGAGGCTCGCGAGCGCCGCCTCCATGCCGTTGCCGCCCCACGCCGCGGGGTAGCAGATGTCGAGCTCGAGCGAGCGGAAGGCTCCGCCCGAGAAGAGCTCGATGTGCCGCAGCTTCTCCATGTTCTCCGCGGTGAGCACCGGCTGCTCGACCTCGACGCGAAGCGGAGGCTCGCCGCCCGGCGAGGTTCCCGACCCGGCCGCGCCGCCGCTCACCGTCTCGGCATCGTCGTCGCGCGGATCGAGCGCGAGGAGATTGGGGCGCGGGCCGATGAACGACACCAGCGACATCACGAGCTCCTCGCGGATCGGATCGATCGGAGGGTTGGTGACCTGCGCGAAGAGCTGCTTGAAGTAGTGGTAGAACACCTTGGGCCGGTCGGAGAGCACCGGCAGCGCGGCGTCGTTGCCCATCGCGCCGATCGGCTCCTCGCCGTTGGCCGCCATCGGCGTCAGCAGCCGGTACTCGTCCTCCTGCGTGTAGCCGAACGCCTGCTGCCGGTCGAGCATCGGCACCGTGGGGGGAGCGAGCGGCGCGGGCTCGGGCATCGCCTCGAGCGACAGCCGGCACTTCGCGACCCAGTCGCGATAAGGCTTCGCCGTCGCGAGCGCGTGCTTCAACTCGTCGTCGTCGACGATGCGCCCGGCCTCGAGGTCGACGAGCAGCATCTTGCCCGGCTGCAGCCGCCATTTCCTGACGATCTTCGCCTCCGGGATGTCGAGCACGCCGACTTCGGAGGCCATCACGATGTAGTCGTCGCTCGTGACGACGAAGCGCGCGGGACGAAGGCCGTTGCGATCGAGCGTCGCGCCGACCTGCCTGCCGTCGGTGAACGCCATCGCCGCGGGGCCGTCCCACGGCTCCATCAGCGCCGCGTGGTATTCGTAGAACGCGCGCCTGTCCTCGTCCATCAGCGGATTGCCCGCCCACGCCTCGGGGATCATCAGCATCATCGCGTGCGCGAGCGGGTAGCCCCCCATCAGCAAGAGCTCGAGCGAGTTGTCGAACGACGCCGAGTCTGACTGGCCGTCGTAGATCAGCGGCCACAGCTTCGGCAGGTCGTCGCCGAGGACCTTCGACGCGATCGCTCCCTCGCGTGCGCGCGTCCAGTTGAAGTTGCCGCGCAGCGTGTTGATCTCGCCGTTGTGGCAGACGAAGCGGAACGGGTGTGCGAGGTCCCACGTCGGGAAGGTGTTGGTCGAGAAGCGCTGGTGCACCATCGCGAGCGCCGACACCATCGCGGGGTCCGCGAGATCGGTGTAGTACTCGCCGACCTGGTGCGCGAGCAGCATGCCCTTGTAGACGATCGTGCGCGTCGAGAACGACGGCACGTAGAACGCCCTGCCGTGGCGCAGGCTGAG
>JAFEDF010000127.1 GCA_018241785.1 Pseudomonadota bacterium
GGACCTGCTCTTCGACGAGACCTACATCCATTCGGTCGAGAACAAGACCGACATGACGCGGATCATCCTGTTCTGCGACGTCGAGCGCCCGCTTCGCACGCCGGTGATGCGCGCGCTGAACCGCTGGATGGCCCGTACGGTGATCCGCGCGGCGTCGACGCAGAACACCCCCGCCGAGCCGGTGGGCGCCCTGAACCAGGTCTATGCGCTGCTCGGCAGGGGGAGCGACCTCCTGACGCGGCTCAAGCGGCGCAATCGCACGGCCTTTCGCACGGTCAAGTACGCGCTGATTGCAGCGCTCGCGTACTGGATCTTCGTTTACTGAGCCCGGCTTTCGACGGCCTCGACAATCCGTTCTGGTCCTGTCTCGCGACGCGGCACGCGCAGGTCGCGCAAGGTGGGTTGCTCGCGCGACGCTACCCGCCCGACATCTCCCCGATTGCAGCCCTATCCGGTGACGCACCCGCGAACGTCACTGCGCTCGAGGCGTTGGTCGAGGTTGGCGACGACATGGGTACGGTCGGCCCGTATATGCCGAAGCTCGGGCGCCACTGGCAGACCCTCCACGAGTCCCAGGTGACGCAGATGCTGCGCGCCGGCCGCACACCGCTCACCGAGGGCGGGCCCGAGGCCGTCGTTCTCGGGCCGGACGACGTCGCGGACATGCTCGCGCTCGTCGAGTTGACCCAGCCAGGTCCCTTTCGCCGCCGGACGATCGAGCTCGGGCGCTTCATCGGGATCCGCGACAACGGGCAGCTCGTCGCGATGGCGGGCGAGCGCTCGTGGATCGGTAGCTTCCGTGAAGTGAGCGGCGTCTGCACGCATCCCGACGCCCAGGGGCGCGGCTATGCGCGGGCGCTGATCGCGCGCGTCGTCAATCGAATGCTGCGCAGCGGGGAGACGCCGTTCCTCCACGCCGAGGCCTCCAACGTGCGCGCGATCGCCCTCTACCGGGGCCTCGGCTTCGTCGAACGCGCGCGCTTCCCGCTGCTTGCCGCAAAGCGGCTCCAATGATGTCCTGCCGCGCAGGATCAGCTCGCGAGCAGCGTTCTCGCGTCGCGGAGCGACGGCGTATCGAAGTCCGCTCGTACGGTCATGCACAGTTCCTGCAGCGACGCTCGCGCATAGGCGGCGTCTGATGTATCCGACGCCGCACGCGCGAGACTCAGCGCCGCCGTGACCTCGAGTGCCGTCGCCTGCTGGCCCTTCGCGATGTCGACGGCCGTACGCAGCGATTGCATCGCTTCGTCTCGATGCGATCGATCGATTGCGAGCAGACAGACACCCTGTAGCCGATAGAGCTCCGAGACGTACACGCCGACACCTGGCTCGGTGATCGTCGCGATCGACGAGCGGACGAGTGCGAGTGCTTCATCAACGCGGCCGCAGTGCTCGAGCGCTTCGGCGAGGAGTGCGGCGTAATAGCGGAAGAACGGGCCCATCGCCGAGGCGCGCGGGTACTCGGCTTCCATCTGCGCGAGGCCGGCCTCGAAGCGGCCGGTGCAGGTCTGGTGCCATCCGTCCATGAACCGCGCGTGCGTACGCGGCGGGGGGAGGTTGTACCGGTCCGCGAGTTCGAGCAGTTGATGGCAGTCATGCTCGAGCGCGCCGTAATCGTGGCGGATCTGCCCGGCGACGATTCCGCTGATCAGCGCATGCACGTGGCTGTTCGGGTGTCGCAATTCCAGCGCGAGCGCCGCGCTTGCCTCCGCCGCAGACTTCGATTCGGCGTGCCGGCCCGCCGCCGAGGCGGCCATGGCGAGGATGATGTGCGCGCACACCCCCGGATCGTGGCCGCCGAACACCAGGCCCATCCAGGCGTGCCTGGCGGCGTCGTAGCGCAACGAGCCGTCCCTGCTGTTCGACAGCGCCGACGCGATGTCGCCGCGGAACCACGCTGTCGACCATCGGCAGTGGATGCCTTCGAGCGCCAGGTCCTCGTCGGATGACGAGGTCGCAAGCGCCACCAGGTCCTCGGCATGGTCGCGGGCACGGTCGAGGCGTCGTCCGGTCAGCGTGTGGTACCACAGTCCCCATGTCGCCTTGAACAGGCCGGTCGGGTCTGCGAGCGCGGTCGCGTGTGCGTGGGCACGCTGGTACACGTCCCCCGCCTCGGCGCTGTGCCCACCCCTGATGATCGTCAGCGGCGGCCCCGACTTGAGATAGAGATCGAGCTCGAGGCGCATCCGCTCGCGATCGATCGTGAGCTTCGACGCCTCGTCGAGTGCCGCTTCGAAGTGTGCGGCGGCCTCGACGAACGATGAACGTGCGACGGCGCGGTCACCCGCGCGCTCGCGGTACCTGCACGCGAGTGCGTGCTCGCCCGCCTGCGAGAAATGATGGGCGGTGACCTCGGGCTCGGACTCGGCGATCGCCGGGAAGCGGTCGACGAGTGCGCGCGCGATCCGCTCGTGGAGCTGCTGGCGTCGCGTCCGGAGCAGGTTCTCGTAGGCGACATCGCGCACGAGCGCGTGTTTGAACACGTACGTCGCCTCGGCGGCACGGCTCTGGCGGAACGCGAGCCCTGCCTCGACCAGCCGGCCGATTCCGGCGTCGAGATCGACGCGCGCATCCGACGTGACGTCGGCGAGCAGTGCGTACGAGAACTGCGTGCCGATCACTGCGGCGACCTGCGCGATCTCCTTCGCGGGTCCGAGCCGGTCGAGCCGCGCCATCAGCGAGTCGCGCAGCGTGGCCGGGACCGTCGGACGCTCAATGGATTCGAGCACGCTCTTCGCCAGCTCCTCGACGAACAGCGGCACGCCGTCGGCCCTGGCGACGATCTCGTCGACCAGCCCGCGATCGAGGGTGCGCGGCGCAGCGATGGTTTCGACGAGCGCGGCCGACTCCGCACCCGAAAGGTGCGCAAGCTCGATCGTTCCCACGCGCGCGGCGTCCCACGGCGACACGAACTCGGGGCGTGCGGTCACGACGGTGAGCACCGCCGAGGTGTCGATCGCCGCGACGAGGCGCGTCCACAAATCCTGGGTGGTCGGGTCGACCCAGTGCGCATCCTCGAGCAGCAGCAGCACCGGTGAGCGCAGTGCCAGGCGCTTGATCAGTTCGATCAGCGCCACGACCGTCGCCGCCTTGCGCTGTATGGGCGGCAGGTCGACCCGCGCGTAGCGATCGGCTGGAAGTGACAGGAGCTCCGCGAGGAGCGCGGTCGTGGTCTCGCCTTCCTTCGTCTCGGCGAGCACGCGCTCGAGCTTGTCGAGCCGGATGCCGTCGTCGTCGCTCGCGGCGAATCCGGCCGCGCGCTCGAGATGCCGGATGACCGGATGAAGCGCACTGTTCGTGTGATACGGCGAGCACTGGCAGGTGATCTGTCGCCAGCCGGCGCTGCCGTACCGCCCACGTCCACCAGCACGATCGAATGCCGCATCGATGAGCCGCGACTTGCCGATCCCGGGTTCGCCGGAAACGAGGAGGGCGCGTCCGCGTCCGCTCTCGGCGGCGCGCCGCGCCGAGACGAGTCTCGCGATCTCCGCTGCACGGCCGACGAATCCCCCCGGGGCGCCGGCATGCTTCGCCGCGAAGCGGGTCTCGGCAGCCGCTTCCCCGATGACGCGCCAGGCACCAACGGGTGCGGCGAATCCCTTGAGCGTACGCTTGCCGAGCGGCTCGTAGTCGAACCGCCCGCCGAGCAGCCTGTGCGTGGAGTCTGCGACGACGATCGTGTTCGGTTCGGCGATCGCCTGCAGGCGCGCCGCGAGATTCGGTGTCTCCCCGACGATCGAATGCTCGCGCGCGACGCCCTCGCCAATGATGTCGCCGATCAGCACCGTTCCGGTGGCGATGCCGATACGCGCCCGTAACCGGTCCCCGTCGGGGTGCGCCGAGCCCGCGAGCGTGCGAACGATGTCGAGCGCGGCAAGTGCAGCATGCTCGGCGTCGTCCTCGCTTGCTGTCGGATAACCGAAATACGCGAGGATCCCATCGCCCATGAACTTGGCGACGAAGCCGTCGAAGCTCACGATCGCCCGGGTACACAGTTCCTGGAAGCGGCGGATCAGCGCCGCCATGTCCTCCGGATCGAGTGCGCTCGCAAGCTCGGTCGATCCCACGAGGTCGCAGAACATTACCGTGACCTGCCGGCGTTCGGCGTCGTGCGGCGCGTCGGGCTCGACGGGTTTCGGAATGCCGCCTGGCGGCGGCTTCGCGAGCGTCGGATCGCGCCGCTCGGCGAGCGCACGCATGAGCTTCCGCCGGTGTCCGAGCGAGACGCCGAGGCGCTCGAGGTCGGCGTCGGTGAGGTCGGCGAGAACTTCGAAATCGACGTCGTGGTCGGCGAAGACGCGCGCGTACCGCGCGAGTCCGTGCGCATCGAGCCATTCCGCCAGATCGGTGGTCATGGCGTGCGGGATCTGCTCCCCGACAGACCAGGCTTCGCGCGGGTTACGCTACGCCGGGCGCCGCCCACTCTATCGAAGAATGTCGGCTTACGCTAGATTGGCCCATGCAGCGCATTCCCGCCCGGGTCGGCGACCCTCTCGAAGCGATCGCGACGCCGTCGCTCGTCGTCGACCTCGACGCGTTCGAGCGCAACCTCGACCGGATGGCGGAGGCGACGGCCGGAATCCGCCTGCGCCCGCACGCAAAGGCCCACAAGTGCGCGGCGATCGCGAAGGCGCAGCTCGCGCGCGGGGCGGCGGGAATCTGCTGCCAGAAGACCGACGAGGCTGCCGCGTTCGTCGATGCCGGTGTGCGCGACGTGCTGGTGACCAACGAGGTCGTCGATCGATCGAAGATCGCACGCCTCGCGGAGCTCGCGCGCACGGCGCGGATCGGCGTGCTGATCGATACGCCCTCGAGCGTACCTGCACTCTCGGAAGCCGCCGCCGGGGCCGGCACCCGGCTCGATGCCTATGTCGAGATCGATGTCGGCTCTCGTCGCTGCGGGGTTGCGCCCGGCGAGCCTGCGCTCGAGCTCGCGCGCGCGATTGCGGCGGCACCCGCGCTGCGCTTTCGCGGCCTGCATGCGTATCACGGTGCGGCGCAGCACCTGCGTGATCCGGCGGCGCGGCGCGCAGCGATCGCCTCCGCCACCGATGCAGCGCGCGCGACGCGCGCGCTGGTCGGTGCGGCAGGGATCGCCTGCGAGATCGTGACGGGTGCCGGGACCGGCACCTGGCGGCACGAGCACGACTCGGGGGTCTACAACGAGCTGCAGCCCGGTTCGTACGTGTTCATGGATGCAGACTACGCGAGGAACGTTGCCGGGCCGGCCGATATTCGCTTCGAGCAAAGCCTCTTCGTGCTCGCGTCAGTGATGAGCGTCCCGGCGCGCGAACGAGCGGTCGTCGACGCCGGGCTGAAGGCGTTCTCGTTCGATTCCGGGCCCCCGCTCGTGCACGGGCATCGTGGCGTGGTCTACGCGAAGGCGTCGGACGA
>JAFEDF010000128.1 GCA_018241785.1 Pseudomonadota bacterium
CCGGGCTCGCGATCGAGTGGGCAGCGCTCGCGGTCGAGCGCTGGCAGGCGTCGGGTGCGCTGGTGGCGCTCGCGCAGCAGGCGCGGGTTCCCGCCTCCGGCGACGCCGAGACGGTCGCCGCTGCACTCGCGCGGCATCATCACGCGCTCCTCCGGCGCGCCGGCAAACAGAGTCCCGCCGGCGCGCTGTCGCTCCTCGCCCGCGCTGCGGCGCCGCTCGCAACGCTCCCGCACGCGGCGGTGACCGAAGCGACCTACGCCGGCGACACGTGGACGCTGACGCTCACCGGCGTCGACGGTAAGGCGCTCGAAGAGCTCGTCGTGCGGCTCCGCGATGCCGGGATCGACGCCCTCGCGGTGCCGGGTGCGGCGGGCACGCGGCTGCGGCTGGCGCTCGATCCGGCGGCGTCATGATCAGCCGGGCCGCACTCGCCGACGCGTGGTATCGCCGCAGCGCCGGCGAGCGCACTGCGCTCGCGGTGCTGGCGGTGCTCGTCGCGGTGGCGATCATCGTGTTCGTGGTGATCGTCCCGTTGACCGGCGCCGTCGCGCGCACGCGCGCCGACACTCTTCGCATCGAAGCGCTGCTCGCCGCGGCACGCGCCGATCACGGCATCGACGCCGCGCTCGCGCGCAGCGCCGGCGCGCCGGTGGCCGACGCGACGGTCGCCCCCGCGACGCGGGTCGCACGCGCGCTCGCCGGGCAGGGCCTCGTTCCGCTCGCGCCGCCGCGCTCGTCCGCCGACGGCAGCGTCGATGTCATCGTCTCCGCGGCACCTTTCGGCGCGCTGGTGCGCACGCTCGATACGCTCGCCCGCCACGATGACCTCCACGTCGAGCGCGCGGTGCTCGCGCGCCTCGCCGATGGCCACGCCCTTCGCGCCGAACTGACGCTGCGCGCGGGCGCTGCGCGCTGACGATGCGTGCCCGCGTCGCGCGCTTCGCGATCGCCGCCGTGCTCGCGGTGGCGGCCGCGGTCCTGTTCGCGCCCGCCACGCTCGTCGACGCGCTCGTCGGCCAACGGACCCAGGGGGCGCTGCGCCTGGCCGATGCACGCGGCTTGTGGTGGCACGGTTCCGGAACGCTCGCCGCGACCGCATCCCCGGCACGACTCGCGCTCGGATGGCGCGTGGGACTCGGCGCGCTCGCTCGCGGCGCGCTCGACGTCGCGCTGACGGTTCCGGGCGGCACTCCGTTCGCGAACGTCGAGGTGACCCGCAGCCGCGTGCGTTTCGCGCGCGTCGACGCGCGCATCCCTGCCGCGATCGCGGCCGCGTTCGCCGCGCCGGCGGGGATGCCTGCCGGCACGCTCGCCGCCGGGGGGGTGCTCGCGCTCGAATCTCCCGGCTTCCAGTGGGCCGACGGACGCGGGGAAGGCAGCCTCGAGGCGCGCTGGCAGCGCGCACGCGTGGTCTTCGCCGGACTCGACGTCGACTTCGGTGACGTCGAGCTTGCGCTGCGCCCGCAATCCGGCAGCCGCGATCTTCGCGGCACGCTCGCCAATCGCGGCGGCGATCTCGCACTCTCGGGCGACGTCGTCGTGAGCGGACCGACGGTCTCGGCCACGCTTGCGCTCGCCCCGCGCGTCACTACGCCAGGCTTCGTCCGCGGTGCGCTCGCCCTGCTGGGAAGCCCCGATCAGTCGGGGATCGTGCACGTCGCGTGGACGAGCCGGCTTTGACCCGGCGGCGCGCGAACGCGGCCGCGCCCGCAGCGGGCCGCATCGCGTCGCTTGATGCCGCGCGCGGCATCGCGATCGTCGCGATGGTCGTCTATCACTTCTGCTTCGACCTGCGCTACTTCGGGCTGCTGCACGCAAACTTCGAATACGACGTGCGCTGGCTCGCCGCGCGCACGCTGATCCTGTCGTCGTTTCTCGCCATCGCCGGAGTGAGCGCCGTGCTCACCGAGCAAGCGCATCCGGGGTCGCGCCGCTGGCTCGCGCACGTCGGAGTGATCGCCGGCGCAGCCGTTCTGGTGAGTGCGGGAAGCTGGCTGATGTTCCCGCAGACGTGGATCTGGTTCGGCGTCCTGCACGGCATTGCCGCATCGCTCGTGCTGGCGCGCCCGTTCGTCGGTCGCCCGCGGGCGGCCGCGCTCGCCGGCCTCGCGGTGATCGCGCTCGGCCTCGGCCTGAGCGACGCCGCCTTCGACCACCGCACGCTGGGCTGGCTCGGCTTCATGACCGCCAAGCCGCTGACCGAAGACTACGTGCCGCTCTTCCCCTGGACCGGCGTTCTGCTGCTCGGCATCGCGGCAGGACACGTGCTCGTGCGCACGCAGTTCGCGGCGATCGCCCGGCTCGGGCGCGCGCCCGCCGTGCTCGGCCGCCTCGGCCGCCACAGCCTCGCCGTCTACCTCGTCCACCAGCCGATCCTGATCGGCGCGCTGTGGGCCGCGTTGTGGGTGACGCAGCGGCTACGCTGACGGACTGCAGGGCGCGCTGCAGGTCGCCCGGCCGTTACGCTGACGGAGCATCCGTGCCGACACGCTCCTTCGCACGCGCCCGTTGCCGCAGCGCACGAAACGCCGGGAACGCGAGCGCGAGGATCGTCAATACCATGACGACGCCGCTGATCGGCCGCCTGAAGAAGACCGTCCAGTCGTTCTGGTAGGCGATCATGCTGGTCATGAACGACGTTTCGGCGACCGGCCCCAGGATGCACCCCAGCACCATCGGCGCGACCGGGAAGCGGTGGCGCTCGAACAGGTAGCCGACGACGCCGAAGATCACGATCATCCACAGGTCGGTCGTGCTGTTGCGCGCGCTGTAGGCCCCCACGAAGCAGAACAGCGCGACGAACGCCGAGGTGACCGCCTCGGGGAGCGCAAGGACGCGCACGAGCGGACGGATCGCGAAATAGCCGAGCAGGCACATGCCGACCACGGATGCGAACATCGACGCGAAGATCGTGTAGACCATCCGCGCCTCGGTCTGGAAGATCTGCGGCCCCGGCTGCACGCCGTGCAGCAGGAATGCGCCGAGGATCACCGCGGTCGCGCCGCTGCCCGGAATGCCGAGCGCCAGCAGCGGCACCATGTGGCCGCCGACCGTCGCCGTCGACGCGACCTGCGGCGCGAGGATGCCTTCGGGAATGCCGGTGCCGAGCTTGTCGCGCTTCTTGCCGTACTGCGCCTCCGTACCGTATGCGATGAACGACCCGACGGTCGCCCCGGCGCCGGGAACGATTCCGCACAGGAGACCGACGAGCGAGCTTCGCGCGACGGTCGCGCGCAGCCGCCAGATCTCCGCCCAGCGCGGCAGCCGCGTCGCGATGCGCCCCGACCCCTCCATCGGCGGCGAGGCGAAGCCCTGCTCCATGCGCGCCAGCACCTCGCCGAGACCGTAGGCGCCAACCATCACCGTCAGGTACTCGACCCCGTCCTTCAGGATCGGCACGCCGAAGGTGAAGCGCTCGGCGCCGTAGGTGTCGTCGACGCCGACCGTCGCGAGAAGGAGCCCGATGCAGAGGCTCACGAGGGCCTTCGACATCGAGGCGCCTCCGAGGGCCACGACCCCCGACAGGCCGAACGCGACGACGGCGAAGTACTCGGGCGCGTCGAAGCGCAGCGCGAACTTCGCGAAGGGCACGGCGAGCACGACCGCCGAGACCGCCGTGATGATGCCGCCCCACAGCGCCGCGACGAGGGTCCAGCCGAGCGCCTGCGCAGGCTTTCCCTTGCGCGCCATCGGATAGCCATCCCACAGCAGCGGTACGTCGAGGGGCTCTCCGGGAATGCGGAACAGGATCGACGTGAACGCGCCGCCGTAGGTTCCCGACAGGTACATCGCGGTCAGGAGCACGATCGCCGGTGTGACGCCCATGCCGTAGGTGAACGGCAGCGCGAGCACCACGCCCATCACCAGCGTGAGTCCGGGCAGCACGGCGACCAGCATGCCGACGACGAGCCCGACCGCGAGCGACGCCGCGTTGGCGGGCGAAAGGAGCTCGAGAAAGCCGAGTGCCAGCTGGTGCGCGACGCCGTCCATCGCGCCGTCAGCGCACGCCCATCGCCGCCAGCACCGCGACCGAAAGCTGCTGGAACGGCCCTGCGCCGAGCGGGAGCGACACGTAGACGATCTTCATGAAGACGTAGACGAACACGAGGCTGCCGACGAGGCTCGTGACGACGATGACGACGGGCCGGCGGTAGCGGCCGACGAGCATGAAGAGCGCGAGATAGAGCGTCGTTGCGACGAAGAACCCGAGCGTACCCATCGACAGCACGTAGAGAATCGTCAGCACGATCCCCGCGACGAGGAGCCGCGGAAAACGACGCGGCGCATCCGCGCCCGCCGAATCATCGACGCTGGCGTCCGCGGCGGCGCCTTCGGCCGCGATGCCGAAGAGATGCCCGAACAGGCGCGACGCACAGACGACCATCAGCAGGGCGAGGATCGCGCGCGGCCAGACGTCCGGGCCGAGTTCACCGGGCCGCGGCGCATAGGCGAAGTGTCCTGCCGACCGGTACAGGTAGGCGGCACCCGCCAGCATGGCCGCCCACGGCCACGCGGCCCTCAGGCGATCGACGGCGCGCGTCAAGGCTTCTTCGTGCCTGCGGCTTCCTGCGCGGTCTTCATGTCGGCGAGCTGCTCCTTGAAGTAAACCTCGGCCTTGTCGGCCGGGAGAAAGCTGCCCTTCGCCGCAAAGTTCTCGTCGAGGAACGCCTTGAACTCGGGCTCGGCCGCGACTTTCGCCATCGCGTCGCTCAGCATCTTCACGCGATCGGGGGGAGTGCCGGCCTTGACGACGTAGGACCTGAACTGCGGCAGCGCGATGTGATAGCCGAGCTCATACGAGCTCGGAATGTCCTTGAACGCGGCGAGGCGCTCCTTGCCGAAGATGATGATCGGGCGGATCTGCTTGCTGTTGATGAACTGGCGCACGTCACCCGCCTGCTCGTAGAGCGCGTCGACATGGCCGCCGATCACCGACACGTAGCGCTCCGAGGGCTTCGCGTAGGGCACCTCGACTACCTTGATGCCCTTCGACGCGAGGTAGGTGAGCGTCATGTCGTCGACGCTGCCGAAGCCGAGCGTCGCCACCTTGAGCGTGTTCGGCTTCGCACGCGCCTCCTTCTCGAACTGCGCCCAGTCCTTGATCGGGCTGTTCTCGGCGACGAACAGGAACGACGGCACCTGCATCATCACTGCGACCGGCTGCAGGTCGGAGAGCTTCCAGCGCGGCGACGGTCCCGCGAGGAGCGCGTTCGTATCGGCGATGTAGATCGCCATCGAGTAGCCGTCGGCGTCTCCGGAGAGGAGCTTCGTCATGCCGGTCGCGCCGGTCGCGCCGGGAACGTTCACGACGGGAAATGAGGTCTTCAGCATCGGCTCGATCAGCTTCGCGGTCAATCGCGCGAGCTGGTCGGCGCCGCCGCCGGGTCCCCACGGGACGATCGTCTCGATCGGCCGCGAAGGGTAGTGGTCCTGCGACCATGCGGGCGACGCCGCGGCCAATGCACCTCCCAAAACCACCACAGCGGCCGACAGTCTGGCTGCGCGCACGATCTTCTCCTCCACTCGTCGGGCCTGATGCGGCCCCGTTGTCGGGCGCAGTGTTTCACAGCGCCGAGCGGGGCGCAACCGTCGGGCGCCGCAACCTGCACGCATCGTGCCGGACCGAGCGACACGCTTGCCGCGCTCTTGCATCTCGTTCCGGTTGCTGCGCGCCATTGTTCCCGCGCACGGCCTCGGCTAGAATGGCGCCCTCTTCGCAGGCGCGTAGCTCAGCTGGTTAGAGCACCACCTTGACATGGTGGGGGTCGTTGGTTCGAGTCCAATCGCGCCTACCAACTTTCCTGGAAGCCCGGGGTTTCCGCTGAAGCAACCTCCCTCGGAGAAACGGATGCACTCCGTGCTCCGGCCGCTTCGCCTCGTTCTCTCCGCGGTTCTCGTCGCCGCCGGCATCCACGCGCACGCTGAAGTCGGCGAGGTCACGCTCGCGAAGCAGTTCGGGATCGGCTCGCTGACCTTCATCGTCATGGAGCATGAGCAGCTCTACGAGAAAGCCCTTGCCGCTGCGAACATCGGCCATCCGGTCAAGGTGCGCTGGGTGAAGTTCACGGGCGGCGCGGCGATGAACGACGCGATCCTGTCGGGCGACTTGAGCTTCGCGCTCGCCGGCGTCGGACCGCTCGCCACGATGTGGGCGAAAACGAGGGACAACCTCAGGGTGATGGGCGTATGCGCGGCGAACTCGATGCCGATGCTGCTCAACACGCGCAACCCCAAGGTGACGACGGTCCGCGATTTCACGAGCAAGGACAGGATCGCCCTGCCCGGCGTCAAGGTGTCGATCCAGGCAATCCTGCTCGAAATGGCTGCGGCGAAAACGTTTGGCGAGGCGCAGTACGCGAAGCTCGATCCCTTGACGACCACGCTCTCGCACGCCGACGGGATGGCGGAACTGCTGTCTCCGAACTCGCCGGTCGACAGCCATTTCACTTCGCCGCCGTACAGCTACCTGGAGCTCGAGCACCCCGGCATCCATACCGTGCTGAACAGCTATGAGATCCTCGGCGGGCCGGGAACGCTTAACGTGGTGTACACGACCACCCGGTTCCGCGACGAGAATCCTGGCGTTTACAAGGCGTTTCTCACCGCGTTCAGGCAGGCGACCGGCTTCATCAACGAGCATCGGCGTGAGGCTGCGAAGGTCTATCTCGAATCGACGAAGGACAAGTCGCTGACCGAGGACGGGCTCGTGAAGATGCTCGCCAATCCCGACATTCGCTATACGATGACCCCCGAGGGGACGATGAAGGTCGTGAGCTTCATGCATGCCCACGGGCGCATACCCGTCGCGCCCGCGGTGTGGAGCGACATGTTCTTCCCCGAGGTGAGAGACTTGCCGGGGAGCTGACGCGGTGCTTCGCGCAGCGGCGTCTTCGACGACCGAACGCAGCCCCGGCGCAAACCCATCCGATGAACCTGCCCTCCCTCACGCAGTCGACCTTCGATGCGGCCGTCGCGCAGTCAGCCCTGCTGGTCGTCGAGTTCTCGGACGAGGCCGATGATTTCGCCGCACGCGCCTCACACGTGGCTGGCGCCGACAGCGCACACTGGGGTCACGTCGACACGCGAGTCGAAGCGGGCCTGCTCGCGACCTTCGGCATCGGGGACGAGGGTGCGCTCCTGATCGTTCGCGATACGGTCGTGCTCTACCTCGAAAAGGGAAGACACGATTCGCTCCGGATGGCCGAGCTGATCCGGAGGATTCGTGCACTCGACATGGCGGCGATCAAAGCCGAGATCGCGGAGCACAGGCAAGCTCGAGAGGCGTTGCAGATGCGCCGGGTCTGTCCGACCGCGTTGCGCCGACCGTTCGAACCCTGACTTTCAGCCTGCAGCAGCCCTACGTATCTCCGACACCGAGCATCTTCAACGTGGCGGTGGCACGCGACTCGACGCCAAGTTTGGCGTAGATGTGCTCGAGGTGCTTTTGCACCGTACGCCCGCTCATCTGCAGAATCATGCCCACCTCGCCGTTGGTCTTGCCCTTCGCAACCCACCCGAGCACTTCCGATTCCCTGGGTGTAAGACTGTATGGCTCGAGCGCAGCCCATGACGTGGTCAGCTGCCGCTCGTTGAGCAGCAGCAGGTGCTCGTCGCGCAGATCGTCGGGTATGAACTGGACGGTGAGCTGCCTGCCGTCGTGCTCGGCGACGAGCGGCTCGAACGCGAACGGGACCTGCTGCGCCTGCCCGGCGAGCGCGAGCTGGCGCCTGTACCACTGGGCAAAGCAATCGGGCAACCGATCGGCTTCAGTGGGAAACGGAGTCCGACAGTACTGCCTGATCCACTGTTGCGCCTGCGCGGTCCAGCGCCTGACTTCGCCGGTGCCCGCGAGAACGATCACGCTGCTGGTCGGGCCTTCGAGCAGAGCGACCAAATCGTCCACGTCGCGCCGCGCGCGGCTGCGCGACGCGAGGGTCGTGTAGACATTAAGAAGGTGCGGATAGAGACAATGCGCGAGCGCCCACGTGCGCTGCGTGAAGCGACGACGGCTCTGCGTCAGCAGGATCACGGCGACGATATTCGGGCGAACGGCGAAGAACATGCCGATCTGGTATTTCGCGCCAAGCTGGCGCGCGAACTCATCGTCATGACAATAGGCGAGGTGCTGCGATCGCGTCATCACCTGAGTCGCCTTCTGCGGGCGGCCATCGCCCACCTGCAGGAAGTAACGGAACAGCGGGTGGTGACTGAAGCCCGCTTCCAGGCTGCTCAACGCCCCGTTCACCCTCCCGCCGACGGTGCCGTCCTGCTCCTTGACGATCGACGGCTGCATTTCGAGGCGCGCCACCTGGCGCTCGACGTCGAATTCGCCGTAGATGATCCGCTCGGCGCCGACGATACGAAGCAGTTCGACCATCGTGCGGCCAACGCAGTCCTCCGCGTCGACGGGCGCATAGAGCATGCGCGTGAAATCGAGCGCGGTCTCGAGGTCGTGTGATGTATAGCGCATTGCGGTCTCCGGCTGCGGCAGCATGTGCCCCATGCCTACCCGACCCTCATCGATCAGCTCCGGTCGTCGTGCAGGCGGGGTAACGCGCCGATCGCCATGCCGGCGATCGGCGCGTCGCGCACTGCCGCTACTCGTTCGCCGGCAGGTACTTGGCAAAATCCCAGTAGCTGAACTGGTAGATAGCCTCCGTCCGCTGAACGTAGCGACGCAGTGCCGTCGGCCCCTGCGCTGCCGCGGCGCGCACGCCGCGCTCGCGCGGATTGAAGCTCGCTCGTGCCGGCGCTGCTTCCGGCGCCCCGGCCAGCACCGCCGGCGCATCTCCCGCGAGGGCGAGCGTTACCGGCGTACCGGCCGCAACTTGCACAGCCGCGGCGCTGCTCGCCGGATCGCCGGTTGCGTGCACCGCAGCCGTGCCCAGGGCGAGTGACGCCACCACCGCGTACGCAAAACATTGACCTGCGCGATTCGGTGTCATGTCAATCCCCATCAGGTTGTGCGATCCGTACCTCTGCTGTGATTCAGCCGCCACAGTCGCCTCCGTGGACCGCTTGAGGAGACTTTCCGGTCACCCCGATTCACTGGCTTCCATCATCCGCACTGCGCCTGCCCGAGGCCAGCTACAAACCATCGCTCATACGACGTAATTTTCCGTAAACGCCCAAGTATCACATGGCTCGGCAAGCTGCGTCGCAGGTCGCGGTAACGTCGAGAACCATGGCGACAGCCGATTCCGGCACCGATGGAGACAGGACCGCGCGATCGAATGCCGACGCGGTCAAGCCGAGCACTGCGAGGGCCGCGGCGAACGCCGCGAGGCCCGATGCGATCCTCACACGTAGCGGTGTACCCATGCGTGTACTCCTGCGCGCGCCGGTTGTGACCGGTTGTGCTGTCCTGCTCTCTTGCGGCCCCGCTCCCCGGCATCCCTGGGGAAGCTCTGCGAAACGGGAACGGACGCTGTTTCAGCGATCGGCCGCGCTGGGAAGCGGTGGGGATGCTCCGGCGCGCTCTACACCGACCGCGAAGGCCGGGGGAGCGGGGTACCGTGACGCGCGAGTTCGGCTGCGGAACGCAGCCGGTCTTTGAGCCCGTCACGGTACCCCGCTCCCCCGGCCTTCGCGGTCGAACTCGCGCGCCGGACCATCCCCACCGCTTCCGATCGCTGAAACAGCGTCCGCTCCCGTTTCGCAGAGCTTCCCTAGCGGCGCTCGAGCGGCGGCGTGCCTTCGCGGAACAGGCCCTTGAGCTGCCGCCGGAACTCCGCCGAGTCGGAGTGCCCATGTATGTCGACGCCATGGCGCACCGCCGCGTCGAGGAGCTCGCTTTCACTGTCAGCGGCGATGGCCAGCGTGCAGTTCGTCTCGCTCGGATACTCGCGGCAATCGATGTATTTGCGTCCCATGATGGATCTCCCCGGATGAATGCAGTCCTTCAGGGCCTCGCTTCGCAAACGACGGTCGCTGCGTGCGTCACCGCACCGATGTCACGGACGAAATTGCCGATAAACGCGTCGGGCTTCGCCTGGTCGAAGGCCATTGCCGCGCTCGCCGCTGCTCGAGGACGGCCCATCGTGGACTGGAGCGGCGAGATTGCCAATACGCGTATCGGCGTATCCCGCAGCCGGCACCGTGCCCCGCCGGGCAACGTGCCGCGCTACGAGGTGCTGCGCGCCGGGCGTGCTACGTCGCGCACCAGCGGCGAATGATTTCCTCGTAGCCGGCGGCCGCCTCGCGGATACGCTCGGCGACGCAGTACTCGTCGGTCTGATGCGCCATCTGCGGCTCACCCGGACCGAGGACCACCGTCGGTGGATCGCCGCAGGCGGGCCGCAGCGCAGGGGCATCGGTGAAGTACGGCGCCGCGCGCGGCTGTGGCGCTTCGCCGAGGATCGGCTTCATCACGTCGAATACCTCGGCGACCCATGGATCGTGCGGATCGGTATGGACGCTCACGACATCGAGCTTCGTGTGCAACTCGACGCCGGCACCGAGCCGCTCGCTCAACCGCTCGCGCAGCGCTGCGTGATCCTGTCCCGGGATCGTGCGAATGTCGATCCCTATGCTCGCGAAATCGGGCACCGAATTGATGTTGAGCCCGCCGTGGAACGTGCCGACGTTGAGCGTCGGCTGGCCGAGCAGCGGATGCGCAGGAATGCCGAACTCGAAATGCTCGAGCGCGAGCGCGGCGCGCGCCGCCTTGAACACGGCATTGTCACCACGCTCGGGCATCGAGCCGTGCGCGGTCACGCCGTGCGTGCGCGCCTCGAGCCAGAACGCGCCCTTGTGGGCAACGAGCGGATAGTTCGCCGTCGGCTCTGCGACGAGCATCGCCGCTGCGTGTCCGAGCGCGTGCGACCGCGCGAGGTGGAATGCACCCTCGCAACCGCTCTCCTCCCCGCCGGTGATCACGAGCTCGATCCCGGCCGTGCCGGCGAGACGGCCGGCAAACGCGAGCGCCGCAACGACGAAGGCAGCGACGCCGCTCTTCATGTCGCTCGAGCCGCGTCCGAAGAGCCGGTCACCGTCGCTTTCCCCGGCAAACGGATCGCTGCGCCAGCGCGCGGCGCCCAGCGGGACCGTGTCGATGTGCCCGGTGATGCACAGCGGACGCTTGCCGGAACTGCCGCCGAGTGCTGCGACGACGCAGGTCCGGCGCTCGCCGTACGGGTAGTACGAGACGCGAAAGCCCGCGTCGGCGAGGAGATCGCCGAGGTAGCGCGCACAGGCGGTTTCGTCGCCGGTCGGGTTGATCGTGTCGAATCGGAGCAGGTCCCTGGTGAGCTCGATGGCGTTGCGTTCAGCGCTCATGTCCGTCTCCGTGATGCCTCGGCTAGTCTGCGCAGCGCTTCAGCCGAAGTAGGCGCGGCGCACTTCCTCGTTGTCGCGCAGCGCGGAGGCGCTGCCTTCGGCGACGACACGCCCCTTCGACAGCACGTACCCGCGGTGTGCGATCGCCAGCGTCTGATGGGCATTCTGCTCCACCAGCAGTACGGTCACCCCCTGCTCGTTGACGCGCCGGATCACGTCGAAATTCTGTGCGACGAAGAGCGGCGAGAGCCCCAGCGACGGCTCGTCGATCAAGAGCATGCGCGGGCCGCCCATCAGCCCGCGGCCGATCGAGAGCATCGCCTGCTCGCCTCCGGACATCGTTCCGGCAAGCTGGGTCCGTCGCTCCCCGAGCCGCGGGAAGATGCCGTGCACGTCGCGCAGCCGCTTGCGAATCGTCACCTCATCGGCCTCGCGGTATGCGCCAAGACGCAGGTTCTCCTCGATGGTGAGCTTCGGAAACACCTTGCGGCCTTCGGGAATGCAGGCCATGCCGAGCGCGATCACGCGGTGCGTCGGCAGGCCGGTGATGTCCACGCCGCCGAAGACGACGCGGCCGCGCCGCGGCGGCGTCAATCCGAGGATCGAGCGGACGAGTGTCGTCTTGCCCGAGCCGTTCGAGCCGAGGATGCAGGTGATTTCGCCCGCCCGCGCCGCAATGCTGACGTCGATCAGCACGTCGGCACGATCGTAGCCGGCGAAAAGGTGCTCGACCTCGAGCGCATCGGCCGCTGCCGTCATGCCACCGCCTGCCCGAGGTACGCCTCCTGCACGCCCCGATCGGCCGCCACGGCGCGGAACGGTCCCTCGGCGATCTTGCTTCCGTAGTTCAGCACCACGCAGCGCTGCGTCATCCGCTCGATCACGTTCATCTCGTGCTCGATGATGACGATCGTCAGCGCGGGCCGCGCCGCACGGACCTGCAGGATGTCGTCCATCAGCTCGCGGGTCTCGCCGCGAGTCATCCCCGCCGACGGCTCGTCGAGCAGCAGGAGCCGCGGGGTATTCACGAGCGCGCGGCAGATCTCGACCCGGCGCCGATCGATCATGTCGAGCGTTCCGGCCGCGTCGAAGAGGCGCGCCGCAAGCTGGGCGTTGAAGGTCGCCGCGAGCGAGCGAGCGGCTCCGACCGCCTCGTCGTACTGGCGACGCAGTGCGCCACGGCGGAACACGTTGAAGCACGCGCCGTGCGAGAGCCGCAGGTGGTTGCCGATCATGACATTGTCGAACACGGTGAGGGGCAGGCACAGCCGCGAGCGCTGGAACGTGCGCGCAATGCCCGCGCGATACACCGCCTGCGGCGCGAGCCCCGTGATGTCGCGCCCGGCAAAGGCGATCCGGCCCCCGCTCGCCCGGTACAGGCCGGTCAGCACGTTGAAGAACGTCGTTTTGCCCGAGCCGTTCGGACCGATCAGCCCGAGGATCTCGCCCTGCGCGACGTGAAGGTCGAGCGCATCGAGCGCGACGAGGCCGCCGAAGCGCATCGTGAGCCCCGCGCATGCGAGAAGCGGTGCGGCCGCGGCTTCGCGCGCCGGACCGTCCATCGTGTCGGCGGCGGCCGTCACGCCCCACTCCCCGGGAAGTAGTCGCGGATCCGGCGCGGCAGGAGGCCCTCGGGCCGGAAGAGCAGGATCAGCACGACGAGCACGCCGTAGAGAAGGAAGCGGTATTCCTGGATGAACTGCAGCTTCTGCGGTACGACGATGATGATGAGTGCGGCCGGGAGGATGCCGAGCGGGTTGCCGATGCCGCCGAGGATCAGGATCGACACGAGGATCAGCGATTCGCCGAAAGTGAAATTGTTGGGCGCGATGAAGCCCTGCATCATCGCGTACACCGAACCTGCAACGCCGCAGAGAAAATTGCCGAGTGTGAACGCGATGATCTTCGCACGCCCGACTCCGATGCCGAACGTCGCTGCGGCGATCTCGTCCAGCCTCACCGCGTCGAACGCGAGGCCGAGCCACGAGCGCTCGATGCGCCTCGCAAACACGAACGCTCCCGCTGCAAGCGCGAGCGACAGCACGACGTAGTTCACGTAGAACGACGCCGTCGTCCAGCCGAGGTTCACGTCGCGGTTGAACCTCCAGCCGAAGAAATCGATGCCGTGGAGTTTCAGCCCCTGCGGCCCGCCGAGGGAGTCGTTCACTTCCAGGAAGGTGCTGAAGAGTATTCCGAAGGCGATCGTGACGAGCGCCGCGTAATAGCCGCGCGTGCGCAGCACCGGCAGAATCAGCAACGAACCGGCTGCCGCGGCGACCACGCCTCCTGCGAAGATCACCGCGGGATCCGGCACGCCGTGCGCCGCCAGGATCGCGGCAGTGTAGGCGCCGGTGCCGAAGAACGCCGCACCGGCGAAATTGACGAGGCCGCAATGGCCCGTCTGGATGTCGAGGCCGATGCAGGCGACGACGAAGAGCAGCACGGTGCACAGCATCAGCAGCGGGTATGGCTGGTCGTGCAGCGCAACCGCCACGACGCAGACGGTGAGCACGCCGAGCGAGGTTGCCATGCGCGGCCGTGCGGCGAGCGCGCGCCGATAGCGTGGCGCGGCGCGCCGCCCGAAGACGAACGCCGCGGCGGCAAACGCCAGGAGTCCCGCCAGGACGCCCACGCTGTCGGTCGCGAGGAACGCCCACAGCCACGCGCCGATCGCCGCCACGGCCGCGGTCGCGACGAGCAGGTCACCGCTGTGCGAGCGAGCGGCGCCGCGGGTCGCTGCGGAACCTGTCATACGCGCTCGCTCGCGCGCTCGGCGATGAGGCCGGTCGGCTTCCACGTCATCAGCACGATGACGACGGCGAACGCGAACACGTTGTTGTAGGCGCTCGATACCGGAAGCGCCACCGAGCCGACCGTTTGCAGCGCCGCGAACAGGAAGCCGCCGAGGATCGCGCCGTAGATGCTGCCGAGACCGCCGACGACGGCTGCGCTGAATCCGATGACGCCGAGCAGGAGGCCGATATCGAAGTTCACCTCGTTGTAGTAGAGCCCGTAGACGACTCCGGCAAATCCCGCCAGTGCCGAGCCGATCGCGAACGTGACGAGCACCACGCGCTCGAAATCGATGCCCATCACCCGCGCGGTCTCGCTGTCCTGCGCAACCGCGCGAATCGCAAGGCCGAGCCGCGTCCTCCGCACGACGAGATTCACGGCGACGATCATGACGAGCCCGGCAATGATGAGGATCGTCGTATCGAGGCGCAGCGTGAAGTGCCCCAGGTTGACCGAAGCCGACGGCAGCAGGCGCGGGAATGGCTGCGGATTGGAGCCGTTCGGATAGAACAGCCTGACGAGCTCGCGCAGGATCGAGCCCAGCATCAGCGTGACCAGCAGCGTGTTGAACGCCGGCGCGGCGCGCAGCGGCAGGATCAGCCAGCGCGCGATGACCGCTCCAACGAGGGCCATGCCGAGCCCCGCGGCGCACGCGACGGCAAAGACCACGACTGCCGGCGCGGCGACGCCGAGTACGTGCAGCGCGACGTAGGTCGCAAGGCCGACGAATGCGCCGGCCATGACGACGTCGCCGTGGGCGAACTGGATGACGTCGAGCACGCCGAAGAAAAGCGTGAAGCCGACGGCGACCATCGCATAGATGACGCCGAGCATCACGCCGTTGAAGACGTACTGCGCGAGGACGCCGGCGTCCATCACCGCCCTCGCGGCGTCCGGCGGGCGTGCGCGCGCGCCGCGCGCGCCGCGGTCACTTGCCGCCCGCGAGCTTGCGCTTCCCCTTCGCGTAGTCGCTGTCCTGCCAGACGACCCACTTGCCGTCCTGCACGACGTAGGCGGTCACGATCGGGACGATGTTCTGGCCGTGCGCGTCGAAGGTCACCGGCCCGACGATCGACGGATAGTCCTTGGTCGCGGCAAGCGCCGCGGTGACCGCCTTGCGATTGGGCCCGACCTTCTCGATCGTGTCCATGACGAGGTTCGCGGCGACGAACGCGTACGCCCCGTAGGCCTCGGGCGGCTCGGCGTATTTGTGCGCAGCGTACTGCTCGAGGAAGAACTTTCCGCCCGGCAGCTTCTCGATCGGTGCTCCGTCGATGAAGGCGATCGTGCCCTCGGCGAGCGGGCCGAGTGCCTGGATGTACGAATCCGACACGATGCCCGAGGTTCCCTCGAACTGCGACTTGATGCCGAGCTTGTCCATCTGGCTGCGCAGGCGCACGCCGATCGGCGTCAGGCCGCCGAAGTAAACGACGTCGGGGTTGAGCTCCTTCACCTTGGTGAGGATCGCCGTGAAGTCCTGCTGGTCGGCGCCGACGCCGAAGTCGGCGAGGACCTTGCCGCCGTCCTGCGTCAGGTACTTGGTGAAGTACTCGTCGTGACCCTTGCCGTAGTCGGTGGTGTCGTGGATGATCACCCAGGTCTTGTAGCCCAGACCGGTGACGAGCTTGGCGTTGACCTCGTTCTGGTTGATCATCGTGCCGTTGACGCGGTGGATCTCGGGGTAGTCGTTGCCGTAGGTGATCGCAGGCAGCACCGCGCCCCAGACGATGACCGGCAGGCCGAACTTGTGGTAGGTGTCGACGGTGGCGATCGCGACGGCCGAGCAATAATGCGTAATGCCGGCGATGATGCTGCTGTCGGCGCCCGCCTTCGTCGCCACCTGAACGCCGATGTCGGGCTTGCATTGGTCGTCGTACTTGACGAGGTCGAACGTGTATTTCGCCTTCGCGTCGGCGTTGTGGAGCTGTACGGCGAGATCGGCCGAATTGCGCCCACCGAGGCCGAGTGCCGCGTTGCCGCCGGTCAGCGGACCGATGAAGACGATCTTGACCGTCTCCTTCGCATCGGCACCCGGCGCGAGAAGCGTGGCGCACGCGAGCACGAGCGCGCACGCGAAAGACAGGTATCGTTGCATCGCGAGCCTCCTGGGTCTTGTCTTGGAATGTGACGCCGCGGCGACGCGACATTGCGCCCGCCGCTGCGGCTCGCGATTCTACGCCCCGTGCACGGCCCCCGCCAGCAAGGGAGACCGCCCATGACGATGCCGAACGAACTCGATGCCTCGATCGCGGCGGAGCAGATCCGCTGCGGCAAGCTGACTTCGGAGGCACTCGTAGGCGCCTGCCTCGCGCGCATCGACGCGCGCGAGCGCGACGTCGGGGCGTGGCAGTACCTCGCCCGCGAACAGGCCCTCGCGCAGGCGCGTGAATCCGACCGGGGCGCCCCGCGGGGCCCGCTCGCCGGGGTGCCCATCGCGGTGAAGGATCTCTTCGACACCTTCGACATGCCGACCGGGCTCGGCTCGCCGATCTACGTCGATCGCCGCCCCGGCTGGGACGCCGCGTGCGTGGCCGCTGCGCGTGCGGCGGGTGCGATCGTTCTCGGCAAGACGGTGACGACCGAGTTCGCGAGCTTCGAGCCCGGCAAGACTCGCAATCCGCACGATCCTGCGCGAACGCCCGGCGGATCGTCGAGCGGCTCGGCGGCGGCGGTCGCCGACTGCATGGCCCCGCTCGCGTTCGGCACGCAGACTGCGGCTTCGATCACGCGGCCCGCGGCGTTCTGCGGCGTCGCCGGCTACAAGGCGACCTTCGGCGAGCTCGCGCTCTCGGGCGTGCGCCCGCTCGCCCATTCGCTCGACACCCTCGGCATCTTCGCGCGGTCGATCGCCGACATTGCGCTGATGCGCAGCGTCGTGCTGGGTGAATCGCCGCGGCCCCTCGTCGGACCGGCTTCCCCGCCACGGCTCGGCCTTTGCCGTACGCCGATGTGGCCGGCCGCCGAAGCGCCGGCACGCGCCGCGCTCGACCTCGCCGTCGAGCGCGTGCGCGCGGCGGGCGCGATCGTCGACGAGATCGAGCTTCCGGCTCAGTTCGCCGCGCTGACGCAGGCGCAGCAGACGATCATGACCTACGAGACGGCGCGCAACTACGTGTTCGAGGCGACCCGGCGTGCCGAAAGGCTGAGCGCCTCGTTTCGCGCGATCTGCGAAGCCGGCCTGCGCATCGATCGCGCCGCTTATCTCGCCGCACGGCGGCAGGTGGCCGAGGCGATGCGCATGCTCACCGATGCAATGCAGGGGTGCGCCGCGCTGATCACTCCGGCGACGCGCGGGGAAGCGCCTCCGCTCGAGGGCGGCACCGGCGACCCCGTGATGAGCCGGATGTGGACGGCGCTCGGGACGCCGACCCTCGCGCTGCCGGTGCCGCGCGCGGCGGGTGCCCTGCCCGTGGCCGTACAGCTCGTCGCGGATCGGCACGCCGATCCTCTGCTGCTCGAGGTCGGCGAGTGGGTGATGCGGGCGCTCGGCGAAGGGGCGCGCCGCCGTGCATAGTCGCGCGCCGGGCGTTGCCGCTGCGGCGTGCGCGCCGCAGGTCAAGGCACGATGGCGCGTTACGCTATAATAGTCACAGTGAGGCCCGGAGCACCCGGCGAGCCGGCGCCTGCGAGCGGGCCGGGACGGAAAGGCATGGTTATGACACCGCGAACGCGTGGAGGCTCAATCTAGTACCGGAGGCGGTGTCGCTCACGCGCGGACCGAAGATCGGCCGCGCGACCGATGAGAGTGCGGCGCTGCCGCACTTTTCGTTTCAGGAGCAGACAAGCCATGCCCGACATCCGCCTTCCCGATGGCGCCGTCAAGTCGTTCGATGCGCCGGTCACCGTCGCCGACATCGCCGCGTCGATCGGCCCCGGCCTCGCCAAGGCCGCCCTCGCCGGCCGCGTCGGCGGCGCGCTCGTCGACACTTCGCACCTCGTCGCAGGCGATGCCGACGTCGCCATCGTCACCGAGCGCGACGCCGACGGCCTCGACATCATCCGCCACTCGACCGCGCATCTTCTCGCGTGGGCGGTGAAGGAGCTCTTCCCCGATGCGCAGGTGACGATCGGCCCGGTGATCGAGGACGGCTTCTACTACGATTTCTCGTACAAGCGCGCGTTCACCCCCGAGGATCTCGCGGCGATCGAGAAGCGCATGCACGAGCTCGCGAAGAGGAATGACCCGGTCGTGCGCCGTCTGATGCCGCGCGACGAGGCGATCAGGCACTTCGAGTCGATCGGCGAGCACTACAAGGCCGAGATCATCGCGTCGATCCCCGCCGACCAGCCGATCTCGCTCTACACCGAGGGGGACTTCACCGACCTCTGCCGCGGGCCGCACGTGCCGTCGACCGGGCGCCTCAAGGTGTTCAAGCTGATGAAGGTGGCCGGCGCGTACTGGCGCGGCGACTCGAAAAACGAGATGCTGCAGCGGATCTACGGCACCGCGTGGACGCGGCAGGAGGACCTCGACGCCTACCTCCACCGGATCGAGGAAGCCGAGAAGCGCGATCATCGCAAGCTCGGCCGCGCGCTCGACCTCTTCCACCTTCAGGACGAGGCTCCCGGGCTCGTCTTCTGGCACCCGAAGGGCTGGGCGATCTGGCAGGTGGTCGAGCAGTACATGCGCCGGGTCTACCAGGATCACGGCTACCAGGAAGTGCGCGCGCCGCAGATCCTCGAGCGCTCGCTGTGGGAGAAGTCGGGGCACTGGGCGAACTTCAAGGACAACATGTTCACGACCGAATCGGAGAAGCACGACTTCGCGATCAAGCCGATGAACTGTCCCGGGCACGTGCAGATCTTCAACGCGAGCCTTCGGAGCTACCGCGACCTGCCGCTTCGCTACGGCGAGTTCGGCGCGTGCCACCGCAATGAGCCTTCGGGGGCCCTGCACGGAATCATGCGCGTGCGCGGCTTCACGCAGGACGACGGCCACATTTTCTGCACCGAGGAGCAGATCGAGAGCGAGGTCACCGCATTCAACCGCGTGGCGCTCGCCGTCTACCGCGACTTCGGCTTTGCCGGCGTCGCGATCAAGCTCGCGCTGCGCCCGACGCCGCGTCTAGGCGACGACGCGTCATGGGACCGCGCCGAAAAGGCGCTGCGCGACGCGCTCGCCGCCTGCGGGGTCGAATGGACCGAGCTTCCCGGCGAGGGTGCGTTCTACGGCCCGAAGATCGAGTACCACCTGAACGATTCGCTCGGCCGGCCGTGGCAGTGCGGGACGATGCAGGTCGATTTCCAGATGCCGGGCCGGCTCGGTGCCGAATACGTCGCTGCCGACGACACCCGCAAGGTGCCGGTGATGCTGCACCGGGCGATCGTCGGCTCGCTCGAGCGCTTCATCGGCATCCTGATCGAGGACCACGCCGGGGCGATGCCGCTGTGGCTCGCCCCCGTCCAAGCGGTCGTCCTCGCGATCACCGACCGCCAGCACCGCTATGCGACCGAGGTCGAGCAGGAGCTGAAGGCAGCAGGGCTACGCGTCGCCTCCGATTTGCGCAACGAGAAAATTACCTATAAAATTCGAGAACATAGCCTCCAAAAGCTCCCCTACCAGCTGATCGTCGGCGACCGGGAACAGGAGGCTCGCACGGTGGCCGTGCGTACCCGCAGCGGCGAAGATCTGGGCGCGATGACCGTTTCCGCCCTGATCGCGCGCCTCCGGCAGGAGGTCGCGGCGCGCGGTTGAGCGTTTCGGGCTCGACCTCGCCGCCCCGGGTTGCGCGGCCGTTTTCGTCACTCACGGAGATAACGCAATCGCACTGGACAAGCAGCAACAACGCCTGAACGGCGAAATCAACGCCCCCGAGATCCGCCTGGTCGGTGTCGAAGGTGAACAGCTTGGCATCGTGTCGCTCGCCGACGCGCTGGCGCGGGCCGAAGCAGCGGAACTCGACCTGGTCGAGATCGCGCCGCTCGCCAAGCCCCCGGTCTGCCGGATCATGGATTTCGGCAAGTTCAAGTACCGCGAGGCGAAGAAGCAGCACGAGGCGAAGCTCAAGCTGAAGCAGATCCAGGTCAAGGAAGTGAAGTTCCGGCCGGGGACCGACGAGGGGGATTACCGGATCAAGCTGCGCAACCTCGTGCGCTTCCTCGGCGAGGGCGACAAGGCGAAAGTGACGCTGCGCTTTCGCGGGCGCGAGATGGCCCACCAGGAGTTCGGCGTACGGCTACTCGAACGCGTTCGGGGCGACCTCGACCCGTATGCGGTGGTCGAGCAATTCCCGAGGCTCGAAGGGCGGCAAATGGTGATGCTGCTCGCCCCGAAGAAGACGGTACCGAAGCCGCATCACCCCGACAAGCCCGAGGAGGGTCAGCCGCAAGGCGTCCAAGCCTCTCATGCACCGGCGCAGCCTGTGCAGCAGAGCACCCCCGTGGGCAGCAAATAGGGACCGGCACCATGCCGAAGATGAAGACGAAGTCGGGCGCGAAGAAGCGCTTCCGCGTGCGCGGAAGCGGCTCGGTCAAGCGCTCGCAGGCGTTCAAGCGCCACATCCTCACCAAGAAGTCGACCAAGAACAAGCGGCATCTGCGCGGAGCGGCGGGCGTGCATTCGACCAACGCCAATGCCGTCGCGGCGATGCTGCCCTACGCGTAAGGAGCGACCATGCCCAGAGTCAAGCGTGGTGTGACCGCCCGCGCGCGGCACAAGAAAGTCATCGAGCAGGCGACCGGGTATCGCGGCCGCCGCAACAACGTCTACCGCATCGCCAAGGAAGCGGTGATGAAGGCCGGGCAGTACCAGTACCGCGACCGCCGCACGAAGAAGCGCGAGTTCCGGGCGCTGTGGATCGCGCGGATCAACGCCGCGTCGCGCGAGCTCGGTCTTTCCTACAGCACGTTCATGAACGGATTGAAGAAGGCGTCGATCGACATCGACCGCAAGGTGCTCGCCGATCTCGCCGTGCACGACAAGGAGGCGTTCGGGAGGATCGCCGAGCAGGCGAAGGCCTCCCTCGCCTGAGCGCCCGCGGCAAGCAGCAGGGAGGCGATGATCGCCTCCCTTTTTTTTCGAAGCGCAGCATGAACGACCTCGAAAGCATCGTCGCCGCGGCGAAAGCCGAGTTCGCCGCCTGCGGCGACCCGCCCGCCCTCGAGAACGCGAAGGCGCGCTTCCTCGGCAAGGGCGGCACGCTGACGCTCGCGCTGAAGGGCCTGCGCGAGCTCGGCGGCGACGCGCGCGCCGCGCGTGGCGCCGCGATCAATGTCGCGAAGAGCGAGGTCGAAGCGGCGCTTTCCGCGCGACGCGAGGCGCTCGCCGAAGCGAAGCTCGCTTCGCAGCTCGCGTCCGAGGCGCTCGACGTGTCGCTCCCCGGGCGCGGCATGCCCGCCGGGAGCCTGCACCCGCTGACGCGCACCGTCGAGCGCATCGAGACCCTCTTCCACTCGCTCGGCTTCGCGATCGCCGACGGCCCCGAGATCGAAGACGATTTCCACAACTTCACCGCATTGAACACGCCGGAGAACCATCCGGCACGCTCGATGCACGACACCTTCTACGTCGAAGGCGGAATGGTCCTGCGCACGCATACGTCGCCGGTGCAGGTTCGCTGGATGGAGACGCACGCGCCGCCGATCAGGATCATCGCGCCGGGGCGCGTCTACCGCGTCGACAGCGACGCGACGCACTCGCCGATGTTCCACCAGGTCGAGGGACTGTGGATCGGCGACGACGTCTCGTTCGCCGACCTGAAGGGAGTGTTTCGCGAGTTCCTGCGCCACTTCTTCGAGCGCGACGACCTCGCGCTGCGCTTCCGGCCGTCGTTCTTTCCGTTCACCGAGCCCTCGGCCGAAGTCGACATGCGTTTCGGCGACGGCGGCTGGCTCGAAATTGCCGGATGCGGGCAGGTGCACCCGAACGTGCTGCGGATGGCCGGGATCGATCCCGAGCGCTGGCAGGGCGTCGCGTTCGGCATGGGCCCGGACCGCCTCGCGATGCTGCGCTACGGCGTCGACGACCTGCGCCTCTTCTACGAGAACGACCTGCGCTTCCTCGCGCAGTTCGCGTAACGGAGCGCGCAGCGATGAGATTCTCCGAGCGCTGGCTGCGCACCCTCGTCAACCCGGCGCTCGGCACGGCGGAGCTCTGCGACGCGCTCACGATGGCGGGGCTCGAGGTCGAGTCGGTCGAGCGCGCGGCGCCGGCATTCTCCGGGGTCGTCGTCGCGCGGATCGAAGCGGTGGCGCCCCACCCGTCGGCCGACCGTCTTTACGTCGCCACCGTCGACGTCGGGCACGAAGGGCGGCGCACGATCGTATGCGGCGCGCCGAACGTCGCTGCCGGCCAGATCGTCCCCTGCGCGCTCGACGGCGCGAGGCTTCCCGGCGGCGTCGCGATCGGCGTCACGCGGGTGCGCGGAGTCGACTCGCAGGGAATGCTCTGCTCGGCTGCCGAGCTCGGACTCGGCGACGACGCATCGGGCCTCCTGGTCCTCGGCCACGCCGACGCAGGCACGCGCGTGGATGCGCGCGCCGGCGCGGGCCCGGCGGCAGTTCCCGGCGACGCGCCGCTCGTCCCCGGCACCGAGCTTCGCGACGCGCTCGCGCTCGACGACGCGCTGATCACGATCAAGCTCACCCCCAACCGGCCCGACTGCCTGTCGCTCACCGGCATCGCGCGCGAGGTCGCGGCGATCACCGGTGCGCGCGCGCATCTGCCGGCCGTCACCGCGGTGCCGGTCGACGGCACGGCAACGCGCGGCGTCAGGATCGAGGACGAGGACGCGTGCCCGCGCTTCGCGTCGCGCGTGATCGAGGACATCGATCCCCTGGCGCCGACGCCGGCGTGGATGAAGAGCCGCCTCGAACGCTCGGGCATCCGCTCGATCTCGGCGGTCGTCGACATCACCAACTACGTGATGCTCGAGCTCGGCCAGCCGCTGCACGCCTACGACGACCGGCGTCTCGACGGCGACATCGTCGTGCGCTTCGCGCGCGACGGCGACACGCTCTTGCTCCTCAACGGCCAGACGCTCGCCCTCGACCGCGATCTGCTGCTCGTCTGCGATGCTGCGAATCCTCTCGGCCTCGCCGGCATCATGGGTGGCGAGCGTTCGGGGATCGGCGCCGAGACGACGCGAGTGTTCCTCGAAGGCGCGTTCTGGAACCCGGCGGTCATCCAGGGCAAGATGCGCCGCCTCGGCTTCGTCAGTGACGCCGGCTACCGCTTCGAGCGCGGAGTCGATTTCGAACTCGGCCCCGCGGGAGTCGAGCGCGCGACCGAGCTGATCCTCGCGATCTGCGGCGGCCGCGCGGGCCCGCTCTCCGACGTCGTGGCGACGCTTCCTGCGCGCACACCGATCCGCCTTCGCAGCGCGCGCGTGGCGAAGCTCCTCGGCATTCCGCTCTCGCCCGAGGCGATCGCCGACATCTTCGACCGACTCGCTTTGCCGGCGACGCGGCATGGCGACGATTTCCTGGTGACACCGCCGTCGTACCGCTTCGACCTTGCGATCGAGGAGGATTTGGTCGAGGAAGTCGCGCGAATCCACGGCTACGACGCGATCCCCGCGCGGCTCGGCGCGCACGAGAGCGCGATGCTGCCGGCGCCCGAAGGGCAACGGAGCGTGAGCGCGATCCGCCACCGCTTCGCCGCACGCGGCTGGCAGGAGATCGTCACCTTCGGCTTCGTCGCCGCCGTGACCGAGCGCCTCCTCGATCCCGACGCGCGCCCGATCGACGTGCTGAACCCGATCGCGGCGCAGTTCGACGTGATGCGCACGACGCTCCTGCCCGGACTCATCGGCACGCTGCAGACGAACCTGCGGCGAAGAATCGCGTTCGCACGGATCTTCGAGGCCGGGCGCGTGTTCCTGCGCGACGGGCTGGCCCAGCCGGCGAGGATCGGCGGCCTCGCGTTCGGCACCGCCATGCCCGAGCAATGGGGCGCGAAGGGCCGCCGCGTCGACCTCTACGACATCGAGGGCGACCTCGCGGCGGTCGTTGCACCGCTCGTCGTCGCGACGCATGCCTCCCCGCGGCCGTGGCTCCACCCCGGCCGCAGCGCCGGGCTTCGCATCGGCGGGGTCATCGTCGGGTGGCTCGGCGAGCTCCATCCGCGCCTGCTGCAGCCGCTCGATCTGCCGAGTGCGCCGGTCGTCTTCGAGCTCGATATGGCGGCGCTTCAGGCGGTGCCCGTTCCGGTGGGGCGGGCGGTGTCTCGGATGCCGTCGGTCCGCCGGGACATTGCGATTATATGTAGTGAAAACATTGCCGTACGCGAAATACTTGATACGCTGCGCGAGACTGCTCCAGTTGCGGTCGAGGCGGTCGAAGTGTTCGACGTCTACCGTGGGGCCGAAATCGGTGCGGGTCGGAAAAGCGTTGCGATTCTGGTGCTTATGCGCGATACTCAACGTACTTTGACCGACGCCGACAGCGAGCGGGTCGTCGCCGGGCTCGTCGCGACTCTGAAAGAGCGGTTTGGCGCCACGCTGCGATAAGTGGGTTTCCATGACGCTGACCAAAGCCGAACTCGCCGACCTCCTCTTCGAGCAACTCGGCCTCAACAAGCGCGAGGCCAAGGACATGGTCGAGCGCTTCTTCGAAGAGATCAGGACCGCCCTCGAGGAGGGCCGCAGCGTCAAGCTCTCCGGCTTCGGCAACTTCCAGCTTCGCATCAAGCCGCAGCGTCCCGGCCGCAACCCCAAGACCGGTGAGGAGATTCCGATCACCGCGCGCCGCGTCGTGACCTTCCATGCGAGCCAGAAGCTGAAGGCGATGGTCGAGGCCGCGAGCCATGCCCGAGATTCATCGAGCTAAGCTGCTGCTGCCGCCGATCCCCGCCAAGCGCTACTTCACGATCGGCGAGGTGAGCGAGCTCTGCGCGGTGAAGCCGCACGTGCTTCGCTACTGGGAGCAGGAATTCGCCCAGTTGAAGCCCGTCAAGCGTCGCGGCAACCGGCGCTACTACCAGCACCACGAGGTGCTGCTGATCCGGCGCATTCGCGACCTCCTCTACGACCAGGGCTTCACGATCAACGGCGCACGCCATCGTCTCGACGACGAGGAGAGCGCGACGCCGCGCGCTGCCGCACGCGCCGCGCGCGGATCGACTGCGCTCGCCCCTGCCGCCGCGCCTGGCAGCGCAGGTGTCGCCGGAGTCGACGACGCGCCCGCCGCGGGCGGATCGCATTCGGACGCACTCGATCACGACGAACTGCATCGGGAGCTTCTCGCCATCCGCGCGCTGCTCGTCGAACCTGCGCCGGACTGATCGCCGTCCGACTGATCATCGCCGAGGTGGATGACGGCGTTATAATCGCCGCTCGGTCGGGGCGTAGCGCAGCCTGGTAGCGCACCTGCATGGGGTGCAGGGGGTCGGAAGTTCGAATCTTCTCGCCCCGACCACGATCAACCGCTCACGGCCGCTCATGCGGCCGTTTGTCTCACTCATCCGGCAACGGTCCGACACGAGAGCATCCATGCCCAAGTCCATCAGGCTCCAGTACTTCGACTTCCACGGCGGCCGCGGCGAGACCGCGCGCATTGCGCTGTCGATCGGCAATGTGCCGTTCACCGACGAGCGCGTGAAGGGCGCTGACTGGCCGGCACTCAAGCCGTCGACGCCGTTCGGCGAGTTGCCGGTGCTGGAGGTCGACGGCGAGCGCATCTCGCAGTCGAATGCGATCAACCGCTATGTCGGGCAGCTGACGGGCCTCTACCCCGATGATCGGTGGCAGGCCGCGCAATGCGACGAGGTCTGCTGTGCGGCCGAAGCGCTCAACGACGCGCTCGGTCCGTCGTTCTCGCTCAAGGGCGACGAGCAGAAGCGCGAACGCGAGCGGCTCCTCGCCGGTCCGATTCCGCGTTGTCTCAAGGGTCTGGAGAATTTGCTTGTCCGACGCGGCGAGTGGTTTGCTGCAAACAGGCTCACGATCGCTGACCTCAAGGTCGTCGAGATCACCGGCATGCTCTCCAGCGGCCGGCTCGATCACATCGCGGCCGATATCGTCGAGCGCACCGCTCCGGCGCTCGCCGCGCACCGGGCGCGCGTGCTTGCCCATCCGGGCGTGCGTGCGTATTACGCGCGTTTCGGCCGCTGATGACCGACTCGCGGACGAAGTCGCGACGCCTTCCGATGCGCGACTCTCCGAAATCCGGGAAGGCGGTTTTTCGAAGACTGGTCGACCTCCATGGCGCCTGGCCGTTGGCTGGCTGTGTAGTGTTCGCCTGGGAACTGGTCCAATGGTTGCGTCGGTGATCTCACGTATCAGCGCGCTGGTTCTCTGCGTTGCCGGGATCGCCCTGCTGTTCGCACCCGATGTCGTGCTTCCGAGTGTTCTCCCGGCGTTCCCGCCGTCGGCCGCCTGGGTCGGTCAGTTGCTTGCAGCGGCGTGGCTGGGAGTCGCGGTGCTGAACTGGCTGCAACGCCGAGCTGCGCTGGGCGGGATCTACGGTCGGCCTACCGTCCTCGCCAACCTGGCGCTCTATTTCATCAGTGCCCTCAGTTTGCTGCGTGCCGCAGCCAGCAGCGCCGCACCGGTGCCGCTGTGGCTCACCGCTGTCGTCGCGGGTTTGCTGGCAGCGGCGTATGCGTTGCTCCTGCTGCGCGGTCCGTTCGGTACGCCGGAGCACTCAGCCCGCTAGGGAAACTCTGCGAAACGGGAATGGACCCTGTTTGAGCGATCGGCCGCGCTGGGAAGCGGTGGGGATACTCCGGCGCGCTCTACACCGACCGTGGAGGCCGAGGGAGCCAGGTACCGTGACGCGCGAGTTCGGCTGCGGAACGCAGCCGGTGTTTGAGCCCGTCACGGTACCTGGCTCCCTCGGCCTTCGCGGTCGAACTCGCGCGCCGATCGAAGCAGTCATGTGCGCCATCTCCTCTTCCCGAGGTTCCGGCATGGACTACGTGAGTTCGAGCTCAAGCCCCCGCAACGGCAGCTCGCCGTAGTCGCTCGACCAGATTTCACCGGGGGCGACCGGCCACGCATCGGTGAGCGTTCCCGTCGTGACGATCTCACCCGTCTGCAGCGCGCCTTGTTCGGGATGCACGCCGAGCAGGCTTGCGAGATGCGCCATGGCGAGCGCCGGACTGTCGAGCACGTTCGCGCCGGCACCCGTCTCGACGACGGTGTCTCCCTTGCGAAGCGTCGCGCGGAAAGCAGGCAGCAAGGCGGCGATCCGGTTGCGGTTCGCCGCATCGATCGCGCATGGCTCGCCGACGACGAGCGCAGCGTGCAGCCCGAACGCCGCGGTGCAGTCGGCGGCGGTGAATTTCCAGTCGGGAAAGTGGCTCTGCACGATCTCGAAGCCCGCCGCGATCCACTCGGTCGCCTCGAGCACAGCGCGGGCATCGGCAGTTGCGGCGATCGGCGCCGCCAGCTTGAATACCACCTCCGGCTCGATCCGCGGCTGCACGAAGCCTGCAAGCGACTGTGTTGCACGCCCTGCCCCGGCATACTGCACGGTGTGTGACCAGACATGCGCAGCCATCGGCCGGTCCACGCCGTAGCGTGGCCAGAGCGTACGATTCGTGAACCCGATCTTGCGGCCAACCGGCCGCCACCCCTGCGCCACGCGATACCGCTCGATCTCGTGCAGCACGTCGTACGCGGCGTCGGCGTCGAATCCGGGTGTCGTGGCGGCAATCGGCGCGATCGTCG
>JAFEDF010000129.1 GCA_018241785.1 Pseudomonadota bacterium
ACATGAAATCGTGGATGTTCCTGAACGTGACGATCATGTCGACCGTTGAAGGAGGCCCCAGGCCCATGTACGAAGGCGGCTCGAAGGGTTCCACCGTCACCCGCCCGTAGACCGCCGGATCGGCGCTGAGCTTCGCCTTGTATTTTGCGGCCATCTTGCGCGCAAACGGACTGGCGCTCGACATCGGCGGAGTTGCTTCGATCAGTTGCCCATGATCGCGCAGCAAGGGAGCGAGGATTTCCGTGTACCAGCCGGACCCCGGCAGCACTTCGACGACGGTCATGCCGGGCTGCATCCCGAAGAATTCGAGGGTCTGGAGCGGATGGCGAAAGCGATCGCGCTCGGCGTAGGCGGAAGTTCGCTGGGAGCCCCCGATCGCCTTTTGCAGCGCGTCGTGATCGCCGCTGACGGTGCCGGCGGATGCGACTCCGATCTGGAGAACCGCAATGGATATGGGCAGCGACCACGGCAGACGGCATCGACTCATGTAACCCCCTGGGGATTCGCGCTTCAACCGATTCGCATTGTGCATCGACTCGTGGCCGTAGCAATCCGGCGACATCAGCGTCGGCAGCCCGAAGTATCGAACGGCGAGTAGGGGAACACCTGTCCGCCGCCAGGGGTGCCACGGGCGCCATCCGACGGCGACTGCGGTGCCAGCGCTACGGCTCGCGCGGCGAGGCGCTTCCGATCGTCCGAGCGCTCAGTCATCCAGTCTCGCTCCCAGGCGGTTGAGCTCGCTGCGCAACGACGTACCCGAGAGTCTGCGCGGCTCCAGGCCTTCCTGCGAACAGATGGCGGCCGCCAGTCCAACCGCCTGGCCGTATCCGAAACAGGGACCGGTCACGCGCGCTGAAGCCATTGCTTCGTGTTGCGCGGACAGGCATCGACCGGTGGCGAGCAGACCTTCTCCCCTGCCCGGAACGAAGCAACCATAGGGAACCTCGTAGTAGTCGTCGTAGATCCAAACGAGTCTTGGCTTGCTGCCGCTATGGAGTTCAATCGGCCATGGAGACCGGGCCACCGCATCGGCTGCCTTCCGCGCCGACGTCACATCGTCATTCGCGAGGGTCTGCATGCCGGCAATCTGCCTTGTCTGCCGAACCCCGACCTGTACACCGGTGTCGTTTACGAAGGCCTGCTCACAGCCGATGACGTGTTTTCGGAAGAACCTCTCGTAGGCACGTACCTGCTTCCTGCCCTGGACTTCCGCTTCACTGAAGTCGCGCCAGCGCGTCGGGTTGAGCTCGCGCGAATCGGCGCCGACGATGCGCGTCGCGTTGCACAGCAACTCCCGGGGACGAGGGGTTGGAAACAGGAATACCTTCCTTCGCGGCAGGTCTTCGCCTTCCCGCTGCTCGCTCTCGATCAATTCCTCGATGTCCGGACCAAGGATGGAATTGGATCCCATCGCAGCGAGGAAGCGATCGACGTCCACCCCCTGGAGGCGGAAGATCATCGTGGGATTCTGGACCATGCCGTTGTGCCCGACGGTCGTCGGAAAGCCGCACATTGCCGCAATATCGGCGTCTCCCGATGCATCCACGGTGATCCGGGCGAAGACATCGAGTTTTCCCTGCTTGGTGAACGCGCGCACCCCCGCGACTCGCTCACCTCCCTCCACGTGGACATCGGTCACAAGTGCGTGAAAAACCGTCGTGATACCTCCTTCGAGCAACAGCCCGTCGGCCGCCTCGCGCCAGACGAGCGGGTCGTGAACGCGCGTGAACGTATTTCCATAGACGATCGGGCCGGTGAGGCCGTTTCGCGATTCCATCGCTCGAATGAAGTCGTCGACAAATCCGTGCAGGATCTTCTCGGGCTGCACCGGGTGTGCGGTTGCCGCGTACAGTCCGCATACGGTACCCGACATTCCTGCCACGGCGGCCCCGCCGCAGAAGCCGTAGCGCTCGAGGAGTACGACCTTCACACCGCGACGCGCAGCCGTCACTGCGGCGGCGACGCCTGCCGCACCTGCTCCTACGACGAGCACGTCCGCGTGCAGCGTATCCATCGGGCGCAAGTCGGTGATGCGGCTCGATCGATCTTTCATGAGCGTAGTCTCCTTATGCGGTCTTCCCCCCGATCGTCGAAGTACCGCGTTGAGCATCCGCGGTGCTTCGAATCGGACCCGGGAAGGCTGCCGCTATCGTTGCGCGCCACTTGGGCAGACATCTTACGGCAGGCCATTGCGGGAGTGTGCCGTTGAGGCTTCCGGCGCGACCTGACGGCAGCCGCGGTTGCGCCTCAACGAAACGCCGGCTTCGGCCGGCGAGCAAAGACTTCCG
>JAFEDF010000012.1 GCA_018241785.1 Pseudomonadota bacterium
CAGCCGGATCGCTTCCAGCGTCTGATGATCCAACGATCGACCGTCTCGCTTCATGCTGCATGAGATTATCGTCGACCCCGGAAGTTCCAACTTTGTCGCCTTATTTATCGACTACTGAGTAAGAGCCGCAATTTTCCGTCTCTATTCGGGTTGTGCGCAGGGGGCGCGAGGGGGAGGATCAATGCCGGGACCGTCTTCGGGCGCCGACAATCGCGCCTTGGCTATCCACGAGGCGCCCCCGCGTGGACGCACAGAGATATCTCATCAACGGGAAGGTGTACCCGCAGCACGATCCTGGGCTCCAGGAGGTGCTCGCGCGGGTCTACGGCACACCCGCGCGCCCGCGCTGCCTTTGCGTCGATGGCGGCGTCGAGATGTACGTCTCCAAGTTCCGGGACTTCGTAATCAAGCGAATGCCGGAAAGCGGTACCGAGCATGCGCCGACATGTCCCTCCTACGAGCTGCCGCCAAGTGAATCCGGCCTCGGCCAGTTACTCGGGGAGGCCATCATCGACCGTGGTCGGGAGGGCGTCGAGCTACGACTGGATTTCCCGCTCACGCGATACCAAGGGCGCAGCCGAGCCTGCGCACTGTCCGCGGCGCCCACGGAAGTCGCCGCCACGCGCAGGCAACTCAGTCTACAAGGCCTGTTGCACTATCTCTGGGAGCGAGCCGGATTCACCCGATGGCATCCGCAGATGCGCGGAAAGCGCTCGTACGGCGTGGTGCGCAAGTTCTTGCTTCAGGCTTGCAGCGACATTGAAACGAAAGGCCTGCCACTTCGCGGTCGCCTCGTCATGCCGGAGCCGTTCGTGGCCGAGCACGCCGCTGAAATCGCGGCGCGCCATCGCAAGGCGTTCGCGCCGCTCGCGGCGGGCGGCGCACCTTCGCGTTCCAATCTGATGATCGCGATAGGGCAGGTCAAAGCGCTTGCGCCAACCACGGTCGGTTACCAATTGGTGTTGAAGCATCTCCCGGATTGCCCGCTCTTTCTCGAACTCAGTACCGCAGAGCGGGCGAAGCGCGCCTTCGAGCATGAGCTCGTCGCCTGGGCTAACGGCCAGGTGAGGCTCGTGGCCGCGTGCCTGATCCACGCACGCGTCGAGCATTGCTACGAAATCGATGCGCTCTCGCTCATGATGACGAGCCCGGAGTGGATCCTCCTCAACCATATTTCGGAGCGCGACGTGGTCGCGAAGCTCGTCGCCGAGGAGCGCGCGTTCATCAAGCCGCTCCGATACGATGCCACCGATCCCGCACGATTCGCGAACTACCTGCTGCTCGACGCGGGCGCGCGTCCGCTCCCGCTCGATATCGTGAGCGCGTTCGCGCACGAAGCCGATCGCCGTACCAAGCTCGATGCGATCGCGTCCCGTCAGCCCAAAGGTTGGGTGTGGGACACGGCGCGCGACGCGATCGTGCCGGAACTTCCGCCCAAGGCGTCGCCGCGCGCTGGCGGTTGACGGTCGCGAGGCTGCAGCGCCTGCCCCGTCCGCGGCGCGCTCTGCTACGTCGCCCTGGGTTATCCACAATTTCTGTGGATAGCTTCGCTGCTGCCGGCCCGCGGGGCGCGTGGATGCTCGCCGCCACTGGCCTGCCTACTAATTGTGCTGCGACCGCAGCGATCCGCGAGCGATCTCCGGCGGCGCCAGGGTTGGCGGGTGAGGCGTGAATGCGGCGCGAGGACAAGGTCGGCAAGCGCCATGACTGCGGCGCCCCAATCATGTGAGCGTAAGGTCGCGAGTGGCCCGCGCTGCGCGCGAGACGTGCGAGCGGGAAAGCCGTTCGGCGGAAGTAGCCCCTCCTAGGGTGCGCGCAGTTTGCCCTGTGGGCGGCTCGTGCGCATCCGAGTGCGCGCGAAGCGCGAGCTTTATGACGTGCCGGCGATTTTGCCGCCTAAGTCGCGAACCTCGTAAGCCACGCTGAGCGGCGGCTAGCGGCATCAAGCTGCAGCTCGCACCGATCTTGCGGGCATTTCGTCAAAGGTGCGGCCGTGAAGGGTTCGCCCGGTGAGATCCTTGCGCTTTCCACCCCACTGCTTGAAGAAGAACGGCACGCCGGCAACGACGCATTGCCGGTGAATCGAATCGACCCAGGCCTGCTTCATCGGGCGTGCCTTCGGTCCAGACTCTCCCCCGACAATGACCCAGTGGATCCCGGCGAGCGGCAGTCGATCGAGCGCGCCGATCAGCGGCTCGCACGAGAGGAAGCGGACCGCTGCGGGGACCGCCTGCAGATGCGTGATTCGGTCGATCACGCGCGCGTCCTCGATGCTTACGCCCATCCAGACGTTCGGGGGCCACGGCAACGCGGACGCGAACTCACGCAGTCGCTCCGCGCGCTTCGTGAGGATCTGGAACGTGTGCTGCGGGCAGGCGCGCATCGTGGCGAATGCGCGCTTGATGAAGTCGAGCTGAACATCGTCCTGGAAAAGGTCGCTCATCGAGTTCACGAAGATCACGCGCGGGCGCTTCCATCGGCGCGGAACGTCGAGCAGATCCTGGTGCAGCGTCGGCGCGAAGGCGTTGACGTATCGGCGACTGCCCATCGCATGTAGCCGCTTCGCCATGCGCTCGGCGTAGCAGTGCTTGCAGCCTTGGCTAATCTTCCTGCAGCCCGTGACGGGGTTCCAGGTCATCTCGGTCCACTCGATGCGGGAGACGGTCGCCATGTCGTTAGAACAGCGTAAGCGTCGGCTCGCGAAGGTACCGCTGGGCGGCCGTCCAGAACTTGCGAGCGATGTCGGCGCGGGAAGCGAAGATTAGCCAGTACATCCTGCTGTTCTTCGAGTTCCGCGCAGCGTGCATTGCAGGCGCGTGGGGCAGGCCGACGTCGTTCAGCAGGGAGAACCAGTGGCGGACGATCGCGAGGCGCTGCGCAAACGGTTGGGCGTTGAAGTCTACCGCCTTCCGCCAGCCGGGCGCGAACCGATCGAGCGTAGCGTTTTCGGCATCCGTGTAGGTCGCATAGTTCCGCTGCATGTCGCCGGTGCTCAGATGGATCATCAAGTCGATGTGCTTCAACTTGGCGAGTCGCTCGATCACCGAGAACGGGAGATCTTCGAGATTGAATGGATCGAGCAGGGCGAAATGGAGTTCCCAGGGGATGAGCTCTCGGTAGATGTCGTTGACTGTCGACTCGCCCGGTCCAACGAACGACGCAACTGGAGCGGCGGGAAGTGTGCGTAGACGGTCCGCCGCGGAGTGGACGTGCTGCGCTGATGCATCCGCAAGAAATACTCGGGAGAACGGCACCCCAGATAGCACCGATGCGTTCCACGCGACGACGGGGCTGCCGTCAAGCAACTCGCCGGTGTCGCGGCATTGCGATTTGCCGGGGCCGCAGAACAGGTCAATGTATGTCGCTTCGGAAGTTGGCCGAATCCACCTCTTCCGAGCAGGGCTGCTGATCGTGATGTACTCGCGGAGTAGCGAGAGCTTGTCGCGCGCCCAGTTCCCGACTTCGGCGATGTTCTCGTCGCCGGTGCCGACCTTCCGTGTTGCTTCCCCCACGAGTTCTTCCTGCATCAATGCGATTGCGCGCGATTATCTTCCAACGAGCCGGCGTTCGGTAGTCGCGGGTGTCCATAGGGATTCAGGTCGATTTCGACGATCGACCTCAGCCATGATCGCCTTGCCTTGGGCGGCCGGCACGAGGCGGTTCATCACCGGGGCGCCCAACGAGCCGCTAGTTTGTTATGCCCCGCCCCTGAGCGTAGGGTTGCGAGCGCACGTGCCCCACCCACACGCGCTCGAGCTGGAACCTGTCCGGTTGAAGCAGCCGCTCCCGGGCCCGCCGCGGGTTGCCCGACGGACAGCTCTGGCGTACATTGTGGCTTTGATTATCTGACTAGTCAGGTCGCGCAATGGAAAAGATGAGCGTCTACGACGCCAAGGCGCATTTCTCGGAGTTGATCGAGCGCGCGCAGTCCGGCCGCCCCACCGTCATCACCAAGCGCGGCCGCGTCGTCGCCAAGATCGTGCCGGCGCAGGAGCGGGCGTGGGACCGGGCGGCGATCCTCGACGAAGCGGAAGCCCTGCGCCGGGAGCTCGGGGTCAAGCGCCGCTTCAAGCTCGCCGAACTGCTCGCCGAAGGGCGACTCTAGTGGCGTTCGTGCTCGACGCCTCGGTGGCGATCGCCTGGGTGGTCGCCAGCCAGGCGACGCCCTACACCCGGCGCATTCGGGTGCGCGCGAAGCGCGAGCCGTATCACGTGCCGGCGATTTTTGCGGCCGAAGTCGCGAACGTGCTGGTGGTCCTGGAGCGCCGTGGCATCCTCAGCGACCGCGCGGCGGAGGCCGCTGCCAGCGTGCTCGGTCGCCTCGACCCCGTCGTGCACGAGCTCGGTCTCGGTGTCGCGCCGCTGCGTGCTCTCGCCAGACAGTTCAGCCTGAGTGCCTACGATGCGACTTACCTCGCGCTTGCCATGGAGCTGCGCTTGCCCATCGCGTGCGGCGACCGCCCGCTGCGGGCTGCGCTGCGCCCGGCCGGCGTGAGGCAGGCCTGAAGGCTTCCTTGGTAGTCTGCGGCGCCAGCGTGATCTGCGCGCCGCTCGCCCGGGGCGACGGGACGTGCCGGCGGGCCGTGCGCTTCGGGGCCGCGCGATCCGACGCCGATCTCGTGTGCCTCGAAGCGGAAGCGGCAACGCTTTGGGCGTAAGGTTGCGACTCGACTCGCAACACTTCGTGGCCGAGCCGGGCAGGGGACGCGGGCCGCTCTTTCGACCGCGACGCGCGCTGCTGTCGATCGTGCGCGCGGCGCTCCCGAACACCGCCTTTCCCTCCTCCTTCCTCCCGCTCTTGAAAACGAGGCTTCCCGCGGTAGCCTCGTTCTATGGCTGCCGCACGACGCCTCCGCACCTACCTCACCCCCGACGAAGTGGCGCGGCTCCTTCGCGCCGCGAAGAAGAGCCGCTATGGCGCGCGCAACCACGCGATGATCCTGCTGGCGTACCGCCATGGCCTTCGGGCGAGCGAGGTCGTGGGGCTGCGCTGGAGCGATGTCGATCTCGAGCGCGGGACGATCTACTGCCGGCGTGCGAAGAGCTCGCGCTCGACCATCCATCCGCTCAAGCATGACGAGATCGCTGCGCTCGAGCGACCGCAGGGGCGCAACTTGCGGCGTGCGGGCGAATACGTGTTCGCGAGCGAGCGCGGCGAGGGCATGAGCCGTAGCGCTTTCTGGCGGATCGTGGCGCAGGCAGGCGAGCGGGCAGGACTGCCGGTCAAGGCGTACGCGCACCTGCTGCGCCACAGCTGCGGCTATTACCTCGCTAACAAGGGCTGCGACCTGCGGTTGATCCAGGACTACCTCGGGCACAAGCAGATCCAGAACACGGTGCGGTACACGGTGCTCAATCCTGCGAGGTTTGCCGGTTTGTGGTGACCCATACGCGAAGACAGGCGTCCTGCTAGTCGGCGCGTCTAGCTAGCGACACCTCTTGAGGCAGGCGCGGCACTTGCGGGACGCAACGCCCCTCGTACGCATTCGGATACCGCGGTTGCCGACTTGGTCGGGTGCACGGGCGCAGCCGATTCCTTCAGCTCCAGCGATGGGCTTCGGCTTTGCCCAGAGCCTTGGTACCATGCGTGCCGGGGAGATGGCCGGAGCACATGGCAAAGGCGTACAGGGAGCGCAAGAACGGCCCGGACGAAATCGGCTACGAGGCCCAGCTCTGGCAGATGGCCGACGCGCTTCGTGGCAGCATGGACGCCGCGGAGTACAAGCACGTTGTCCTCGGGCTGATCTTCCTCAAGTACATTTCCGACGCCTTCGAGGAACGGCACGACTATCTGCGGCGGGCCGTCGACAATCCGAAGGACGAATACTACCTGCCGCCGTCGACGCGCAACCGCCAGGGCGCGATCGACAGTCTCGTCGAGGATCCCGATGAGTATCGCTCTCAGAACATCTTCTGGGTGCCGCCCGAGGCGCGCTGGACGAACCTGAAGGCGCAAGCCCGTCAGCCCACGATCGGCCAGCTCGTGGACGACGCGATGGCTGGCATCGAGCGCGACAATCCCGCGCTGAAGGGCGTGTTGCCGAAGGAATACGCACGGCCGGCGCTCGACAAAACGCGGCTCGGCCAGCTCATCGATTTGGTGAGCAACATCTCCTTTGCTTCACCCTCTACCTCGCCGGTGGACGGATCGCGTGCGGACGCACATCAGCACGCACATGACCTCCTCGGCCGCGTCTACGAATACTTCCTCTCGCAATTCGCCAGTGCCGAGGGCAAGAAGGGGGGCGAGTTCTACACGCCGCGCTGCGTGGTGAAGCTCCTGGTCGAGATGCTCGAGCCCTATCGCGGCCGCGTGTACGACCCGTGCTGCGGCTCGTCAGGCATGTTCGTGCAGTCGGTCGAGTTCATCCGGTCGCACGCTGGTGGAAATGGAAACGGCGGCAAGGCGAAGACCGACATCTCGATCTACGGCCAGGAGTCGAACTACACCACCTGGCGGCTCGCGCGGATGAACCTCGCGATTCGCGGCATCGACGGGCAGATCGCGCACGGCGACACTTTCCATAACGATCGACACGCCGACCTCAAGGCCGACTTCATCCTCGCGAATCCGCCGTTCAACATCTCCGACTGGGGCGGCGAGCGTCTGCGCGACGACAAGCGCTGGAAGTACGGCGTGCCGCCGGCGGGCAACGCCAACTTCGCCTGGGTGCAGCACATCGTCCATCACCTCTCGCCCGCCGGTGTCGCCGGCTTCGTGCTCGCCAACGGCTCGATGTCGTCCAATCAGTCGGGCGAAGGCGAGATCCGCAGGAACCTGATCGAAGCCGATCTCGTGGACTGCATGGTCGCGCTGCCGGCCCAGCTCTTCTATTCGACGCAGATTCCTGCGTGTCTTTGGTTTCTGGCGCGCGACCGTAAGAACAGCAAGTTCCGCGATCGCCGTGGCCAAGTGCTTTTCATCGACGCACGCAAGCTCGGCCGGATGGTAGACCGGACGCACCGCGAGCTGACCGGCGACGACATTGCGCGTATCGCCGGCAGGTATCGCTTATGGCGAGGAGAAAAGACAGCTCGCCCTGAGGTAGTCGAAGGGCGAACCACTTACGAGGACATCACCGGTTTCTGCAAGAGCGTAACGCGCCAAGAGATCCAGAAGCACGATTACGTGCTCACGCCGGGTCGATATGTCGGTGCCGAGACGTCGGAGGACGATGGCGAGTTTTTTGACGAGAAGATGAGGCTCCTTGTCGGGACGTTGCGAGACCAGCAGACTGAGGCCGCGAGGCTTGATGCTGCCATTGCTGCCAACCTGGGGGACCTCGGCTATGGCAAGTGAGTGGCCGACCCTGACCGTTGATCAGATCAAGGCGCGAAGCAACCGCGCGATTGCCATCGGTCCGTTTGGCTCGCGTATGAAGGCCGATGTTTATGTCTCGCGGGGGATTCCTGTAATCAGAGGCAACAACATTTCAGAGACGCGTGCATGGCGCGGAGAATTTGTGTTCGTCTCTGCAGCAACGGCGGACGAACTGCGAAGCTGCAACGTGTTCGCGGGCGACCTGGTCTTTCCCCACCGTGGCGCGATCGGGGAGGTCGGCATCGTTCCCGATGATGGCGTTGAGCGATATATGCTTTCAACCAGCCTCATGAAGCTCACGTGTTGCCGGGACATTGTCGATCCTCTATTCCTTTTCTATTTCTTCCGATCGCCAATTGGACGACACGAGCTACTGCAACACGCTTCGACTGTCGGAACGCCGGGCATCGGGCAACCACTTGCATCGCTCCGATCTATCAAGATTCCAGTACCGCCGCTCGCCGAACAACGCGCCATCGCGAATATTCTGGCCACGCTGGACGACAAGATCGAGCTTAACCGGCGGATGAGCGAAACGCTGGAGGCGATGGCGCGCGCTCTTTTCAAGTCGTGGTTCGCGGACTTCGACCCGGTCCGCGCCAAGGCTGAAGGCCGCGAGCCTGGCCTTCCTAGGCCAATCGCCGACTTGTTTCCCGCCCGGCTTGTTGACTCCGAGATCGGCGAGATCCCCGAGGGATGGGGCGTGACGCCTCTGCCGATGGCGATCGAGGTCAATCCGACACGGTCCCTCCGAAAGGGGGCGGTCGCGCCATATCTCGACATGGCAAGAATGCCCAGACGGGGGCATTCGCCAGACGAATTGGTAGATCGGCCAGCAGGGTCGGGCATGCGATTCATCAACGGCGATACTCTTGTCGCGCGCATCACCCCATGCCTCGAGAATGGCAAGACGGCCTACGTTGATTTCCTCCAGGAGGGTCAAGTTGGGTGGGGTTCGACCGAATACATCGTGTTACATCCAATCGAACCGCTTCCAGACGAGTTCGCGTACTGTCTTGCGCGTAGCGAAGGCTTTCGTGAGTTCGCAATCCAGAGCATGACGGGGTCTAGCGGCCGCCAGCGCGTGCCCACCGAATCTCTTTCTCACTATTTGCTCGCGGTGCCTCCGAAGGAGATCGCAAAGCATTTTGGTTCCATCGTTCGCCCCTTGTTCAGGCGTGCTAGTGCCGCTGCGTGCGAATCGCAGACCATCGCTGCCTTGCGCGACAAGCTGCTGCCGAAGCTCATTTCCGGAGAGCTGCGCACCATTCCGCCACAAGGACAAGCCTACTGCGGCGCGTCGATATAGAAGCAAATGCAAGGTAAGGTCCCATTGCGACACCTGAATGTCTTCCTGCTGAAGGAAGACGTGAAGAGTGCTAAGGACGCCCTGAGATCCGGCCGCGGTGTCGAAGAATGTGCCCCATTGTCGCGTCGAAACGCAGTGGGCAGATTATTTGTCGCGCGCAGTAGATCGAGACCCCCGAAGTGGGCACGCCTGTTCGAAGGCCACTTTGACACAGGAAAGTTTGGAAAGGTGAGCTCAACAGCCGGCGTGCTGTTCCTCGAAAAGGAGGGCCGGCTATTCGCTTTGTCCTTTGGACACGGACGCTACCTCTTACTCAGTAGTCGATAAATAAGGCGACAAAGTTGGAACTTCCGGGGTCGACGATAATCTCATGCAGCATGAAGCGAGACGGTCGATCGTTGGATCATCAGACGCTGGAAGCGATCCGGCTG
>JAFEDF010000130.1 GCA_018241785.1 Pseudomonadota bacterium
GCGGCGGCGGCGCTGCCGTATGTCGAGCGGCTCGCTTCCAGGGGAATCGCCGCCGCGCTCGAGGCCGACTCGGGCCTTGCCGGCGGGGTCATGCTGTGGGATGGCGTCATCGCCGATGCGGGCCTCGCTGCGACGATGGGAACGCGGCCCACGCTGCACCCGTGGCGGCACCGGGCAGTCGCCGCCTGAGCAGCGGCCGGGGACATGCGCGTTTTCGGTTTCGCCGGCTGGTCCGGCAGCGGCAAGACGACGCTGATCGAGGCGCTGGTACCGGTTCTGCTCGGGCGGGGACTGTCGGTCTCGCTCGTCAAGCACGCGCACCACGCGTTCGATATCGATCATCCGGGCAAGGATTCGTGGCGCCACCGGCAGGCGGGCTGCACCGAGGTGCTCGTCAGCTCGGCGGTCCGCTGGGCGCTGATGCACGAACTGCGCGGCGCGGCCGAGCCTTCGCTCGATGCGACCATCGCGCGCCTGTCGCCCTGCGATCTCGTCCTCGTCGAGGGCTACAAGACCGCGCCGATTCCGAAACTCGAGGTGTGGCGGCCGGCGGTCGGCAAGCCCAGGCTGCATCCGATCGACCCCAACATCGTTGCGCTCGCCACCGACGACCCGGCGGTCCGCGCCCCGGGCCTGACGATGTTCGGGCTCGGCGATCTCGGCGCCATTGCCGCCTTTGTCGTCGAACGGGCACAGCCGGCGCCCCCGGCAGCCGGCGGCACTGCGAACGATTGACGATCGGGGTCGAGCGAGAGTAGCTTGAACCTCGGCGTCGGCGCGATTTCAAAGGCTTGCCGCCCGGTCGCGGACCGGCGGGTGAGCGACCGGACCGCCGATCCGGGCCCGAAATGGTGATGCGTGTGAAAAGCGTTCTGAATCATATTGTTGCGTGGTCAGCTCTGGCGGCGCTGGGCCTTGCCCCGATGGCGTTCGCCGCGGGGCTCGACGCATCGCAGCAGGATGCGCCGGGCTTCTACGGGGGGGTCGAGCTTCGCGACGCCGGCGTCGACACGGCGGGGGTCGACTTCGGCCGGCAGGCCTCGACCTGGGGGCGCTATACGGCGCCGGTGTCGAGCGACACCGCAACGCGCCGATCGCTCCTTTTCGGCGGCTACCGCTTCGCCAACGATCTCGCGGTCGAGGGGTCGTTTTCGACCGCCGACCGCGATCGCGAATACTCGCTCGGCTCGGCCGTCGCCGGAGGAGGGGTCGGACTGTCGCTCGCCGGCGTGACCAGCGCGCCGGCCAGGAGCTGGAACGCCGACGTCTACACGGCCTGGTCGTTCGTCCACCGGTTCTCGCTGTATGGGCGCCTTGGCTACATGCAGTCCGCGAACGCGCCGACCTATGCGCTGGTGTCGCCCGCCGAGGCGCACGTTCGTGACGGCGTCAACTACGGTCTCGGCGTGCGCTATGACGTCACCTCGGCGCTGGGTCTGCGCCTCGAGTACGCTCGCTTCCCGCATTTCGCCGGGGAGGCGCCGTCGGGTCCGCTGCCCGAATCGGATCAGGTCCAGTTCGGCGTCCAGTTCCGCTTCTGACGCCACGGTACGGCGGTAGAATGGCTGCTTGCGGCGGATTGCGTCTGCCGCGATCGTCCATTCGCACCGGTCCGTTCGCATCGATGAAAGACTCCGACGGCAGCGCTCTTGCGACCACCCCTCGCATCACCACGGTGCGCATCGTTTATCTCGCGCGACTGCGGGAGGCGCTCGGCTCCTCGTCCGAAGCGCTTGCCGTCGTGAGCGAGGCTGCACCCGCGGTTTCCGATGTCGTCGCCACGCTGCGCGGGCGCGGCGGAGCGTGGGCGCGGGAGCTCGGTGCGGGCCGAGCCGTACGCTTCGCCGTCAACCAGCGGCTCGCGCGCAACGACACGCCGGTCGGCGAGGGCGATGAAGTGGCGGTGTTTCCGCCGGTCACCGGAGGCTGAGGGATTCGCCATGGCCGTGCGCGTCCAGGTCGCCGATTTCGACGCCGGCGCGGAGATCGCGCGGCTGCGCGCCGGAGACCGCGGTGTCGGCGCAGTGGCGAGCTTCGTCGGGACGGTGCGAGCCGACAACGATGCGTCGCAGGTCGACGCGATGGTCCTCGAGCATTACGCGGGCATGACCGAGGCGGTGTTGAGCGAACTCGAAACCGCCGCGAGGGCGCGCTTCGACGTTCGCGACGTGCTCGTCGTCCACCGGATCGGCGTCCTCGTCCCGGGTGACCAGATCGTGCTGGTGGTGGTGACGAGCGCGCATCGCGATGCCGCGTTCGACGCGTGCCGTTACCTGATGGACTTTCTCAAGACCGAGGCGCCGTTCTGGAAGAAGGAGCGCACGCCCGCAGGCGAACGCTGGGTCGAGGCACGGGCCAGCGACGAGGCCGCCGCGGGCCGCTGGTAGGCCCGCTCCCCGCCGCAAGGTCACCGACTTGACGGCCAGCGCGCTGATCGCGATCGATTGGGGTACGACCCAGGCGCGAGCGTGGCGTTTCGACGCCGACGGTGCGATCGTCGAGCGGCGTTCGGCGCCCGTCGGCGTCGGCAGGCTGCACGGGACCGCATTCGATGCCGCGCTCGCCGCGCTGCTCGGCCCCTGGCGCGACGACCCGGCGCCGCGCCTCGCGTGCGGGATGATCGGCGGCCGCCAGGGATGGATCGAGACGCCTTACGCCGATTGCCCGGCGTCGCTCGCCTCGCTCGCCGATCGGCTCGTCGGCACCCCGGGCCGCGAGCTGACGATCGTGCCCGGCCTTGCCACCGTCGGCGCGCGGGGGATCCCCGACGCGATGCGCGGCGAGGAAACGCAACTGCTCGGCGCCGTTGCGCTCGGCGAAGCCGACGTGCTCGCAGTGCTTCCCGGGACGCACAGCAAATGGGCACGCGTCGACCGCGGCCGCGTGATCGATTTCGCGACCTTCGTGACCGGCGAGCTCTACACGCTCCTGCTCGAGCACAGCATGCTGGGGCGCCTCGCGGGCGACGCAGCGGGCAGCCAAGGCAGCGACGCGTTCGCGCGTGGCGTCATGCACGGCCTCGGACCCGGCGAGCTGATGCACGATCTTTTCGCTGCGCGTACGCTTGCTCTTGCCGGCAGGCTTGCGCCCGACGAGGTCGCCGAGTGGCTGTCGGGCCTCCTGATCGGCCGCGAGGTGCGCGAGGGACTGCGTTGGGCGCGCGAGTCCGGCGTAGGAGCCGGTGGAGTGCGCATCATCGGCGATGACGCGCTCGCCGATCGCTACGAGAGCGCCCTCTGCGACGCCGGGGTTCCCACCGAGGTCGCCTCGGCCGATTCCGCGGCGTACGGGCTCTGGCGGATCGCCGCGCAGGCCGGTATTGCCGTACGGGCCGGAATCGCGGTCGAGCCGGCGACCGCAAAGGCTGGCGCCGTTCATGTCGGCGCCTGATCTCGACGCTTATCTCGCGCCGCTGCCGCTCGTCGCAGTGCTGCGCGGGATCGCCCCCGATGAGGTTCACGCGGTCGCGCAGGCGCTCCACGCGGCAGGCTTCCGGATCCTCGAGGTTCCGCTCAACTCACCGCATCCGCTGCATTCCATACGCGCGCTCGCCGACGCCTACGGCGGCGACTGCCTGGTCGGCGCGGGGACGGTCATCGACGTGGCCGACGTCGGGCGTGTCCGCGACGCGGGGGGCAGGCTCATCGTCATGCCGCACGCCGACGCCGCCGTCATCCGCGAAGCGAAACGCCTCGGCCTCGTCTGCCTGCCCGGAGTCGCCACGCCGACCGAGGCCTTTGCGGCGCTTTCCGCGGGCGCCGACGGGCTGAAGCTCTTCCCCGCGGAAGCAATGGTCCCCGCGGTGCTGCGTGCGTGGCGTGCCGTGCTCCCGGCGGCGACGCGTGTGTTCGCCGTGGGCGGGATTCGCCCGGACAACATGGCTGCGTGGTGGGCCGAGGGGGCCGCCGGATTCGGTACCGGGTCGAACCTCTATCGGCCCGGCAGCGACGCCGCGAGCGTCGCCGCCGCGGCGGCTGCCTACGCGCGCGCATTTCGCACGCTTCCCGCGCGCCGCGGATGAGCGCACGCTGCGGATGAGCGCGCGCTTCGATGTCGTTGCGCTCGGCGAGGCGATGATCGAATTCAATCGTGCGCGCGGCGGGGCTGCGAACACGTGGTTGCAGGGCTTCGGCGGCGACACCTCCAACGCGGTGATCGCCGCCGCGCGCCTCGGCGCCCGCTGCGCCTACGTGACGCGCGTCGGCGACGACGCGTTCGGGCGCGAGCTCCTGTCGCTGTGGTCGGCGGAAGGCGTCGATACGGCGGCGGTCGCGGTCGATGCCGCCGCGCCGACCGGCGTCTACTTCGTCACCCACGATGACGGCAGCCACCATTTCGCGTACCTGCGCAGCGGCTCGGCGGCGTCGCGATCCACGTCCGCCGGACTCCCCGGGCAGTGCCTCGCGAGCACGCGCCTGCTGCACCTGTCGGCGATCAGCCAGGCGATCTCGCCGTCGGCGTGCGATGCATCGTTCGCTGCGATCGACATCGCACGCGGCGCCGGCGCGCGTGTCGCCTACGACACGAACCTTCGCCTCGCGCTGTGGCCGCTCGCGCGCGCCCGCGCGATCGTCGTCGAGACGCTGCGCCGCTGCGAGTTCGCGCTCCCGGGTGCCGACGACGCGAGGCACCTCTTCGGAACCGGCGACCCGCGACGCGTCGCCGACGAGTGCCATGCACTCGGCGTCGCAGTCGTCGTCGTAAAGCTCGGTCGCGATGGGTGCTACGTTTCGGGATCGGGCGTCGGCGAGCACATCGATGCGATTTCGGTCGATGCCGTCGACGCCACCGGTGCGGGCGACTGCTTCGACGGCGCCTTCCTTGCGCGGATCGCCGCCGGCGATGCACCGGTCGACGCGGCGCGCTACGCCAACGCCGCAGCGGCGCTCGCGACGACCGGATACGGTGCCGTTGCGCCGCTGCCGCGCGCCGACGCGGTGGCGAATCTGCTGCGCCGTCACGGGCTCGCCGTGCCGAAGACGCGGTCCCAGAAAAGAGTGGTGACGCCGAAGTTACACGACCGGCGAGCGTGATGGTGGATGGCGTGCCACCGCTTCGCACGGTGGAGGTACGTTCCCGGACGCGCGCGCCGGTGGTGCGTCGCGTGATGGATCGCGACATACCAGAGATAGCCCAGCATCAACCCTGCGGTGGTGCCGTACGCGGCGCTCGACTGCGCCGGGTGCGTGAGCGGCGCGAGCATCAGCACGCTGAAGAGCGGAACGCTGACCCAGCTCGGCGTCCCGATCAGCTCGGCGGGGGATGCGTGATGCCGGGCGTGCATCTCGCGCAACGGCGGAATCCGGTGCAGCACGTATCGGTGCAGGATGTACTCGGTCAGCGTCCAGAGGGCGATTCCGGCGGCCGCTGCGGTGATCCAGACGAGCCGCCCGTCGAGCGTCTCGGTCGCCAGCGAGAACCA
>JAFEDF010000131.1 GCA_018241785.1 Pseudomonadota bacterium
CCTTCTATTGGCAGCAGTTGCTGGATGACGGCGTGGTGGTCGGCAGCGGCAGTGAAATTGCCCAGCGCGAAGGACTGCACCACTCCACAGTCAACGAATTGCTGCGCCTCACCCTGCTCGAGCCCGCCATCATCCAGAGCATTCTGGCCGGGCAGCAGCCCCGGTGCATGAGCTTGCTGTGGTTCCAGCGCAATCCGCTGCCGACCGACTGGGTGGCGCAGCGGGAGGTCGTGGCGGGGTTTGATGCGTGACCGGGTTACGAGCCCTCGATGACCCGGGCCACGTCACCTTGGCATGCGGCGCACTGGCCCACCAGCAGCAAGTCGCCTCCCTTGAGGGTGCCGGTGAAGTTGGTGATGGTCGTTTCGTGACGACACTTGCCGCACCAGACGTTGGACAGCAGGCGCTGGCGGATGTCAGCGGGAATCGACTCCCAGCGCTGACGGGCTGGCTTGGTGAAGTTCGGGAATGAATCAACACCATCCCTTGGCTCCACCAGTTTAAGCATCCGGTTTCTCGCCATCTCCCGTGCTTGCGTCATTGCAGCCTGAGTCTGGGCGTTGGGTGTTTTCTCGTTCATCGCATCACTCTGCAAGAGAGGCAAAACCCCGCAACCAGGGATCGAGGTGTGCGATGTCAAATGTTCCGGTCTCGAACATTTCGATCATCTCGGCGTGAACCTGCATCGGAGCGCGTTGCAACCGCCAGCCATTGATGCGCAGGAACACGTCAGCAGCGGCAAATGCGATACGCTTGTTGCCATCCACGAATGGATGGTTGATCGCCAGGCTTTCCAGTAGCGCAGCCGCTTCAGCCAGGATGTCGTCGTAGTAGCCGGTCTGCGGGCGGAACAAGGCGGCCTCCAGCGCACCCGGATCACGCACACCCGGTGCGCCGCCGTAACGCTGCATCAGCACGGTGTGCATACCGAGCACATCGGCCACGGTCAGGTAGTCGCGCGGCACGGCTTACTTGGCCAGTTCACGGTAGAGGCTGTCGAACTCATCCAGGCTGGACGCGAAAGAGGCCATCACGTGGCGGCGCGGACGTTCCTTCTGCTGCCGGTCGATGTAGTCGCGCAGGGCGTCATCGAGCACCGCCTGGAACTGGCGTCCCTGGCTCGCTGCGATCTGGCGTAACGCCGCCAATACGTCGGGCGCGGCCTGGGAAGAAAATTTCACGCGGACGGCAGCGGTCATGGCTCTCTCAATCATGATTTATCTTGATGATTCATGATAGAGCAAGATGGGAACGTTTGCCACTGTGTGAATGGTGTTCGATGCATGACTGGCGGCCTTGGTTGACAGCGAACCGGGGCGCATAAGCTGTTGATTTTGCGAGAGCCCCATCTGCGCCTACCCGCAGGCCAAACAGAGAATAGAGACGGCTCTGGCCGAGAAAGCGGCCGATTTCGGGCATTTCGGCTGGTGGCCACCCGCAACGCTGGCAGCCAGAACCCCGCGCCACGCGGGGATTCCGGGCAAGAAAAAGGGCCTGGGGAGTATCCAAGCCCTTTTAGATGGTGGAGGTGGCGGGAATCGAACCCGCGTCCGGAAGTCCTCTGCAGTCGGGACTACATGCTTAGTCTCGTCGTTTGGATCTCGCTCTTCCGACGCCGGCGGACAGGCTGCGGTCGAACCAGTCACCTTGCTTTAGCGCTTCGCCCAAGTGACCCGGGCGGGCGCGATCGCTCTAGATGTCCTCGCCGCGGCTCACGGTGTTACCCGCTCACCGCCCGGGCCGAGCGCTGCCCGGTGCGAGGTCCGGCGGGATTAAGCCGCCAGAGCGTAGTTTTCGTCGTTCGCAGTTAAGTTTGCGAGTGCTCGGGTTTTACGAGGACAAGCGCCTCGGCATGCCCCGCGCTGCTTCGATACCCCCGTCGAAACCAGGACACCCCCGGTGACCGATATGGGGCCGCCGACCGTGGCCGGCAAGCGCTGAGACCTGAATCATACCAGCGCGCCTCGGCTGGGCTCGGGTCGGGATTTCCCTACGCGAACTCGAGGGTCGCGCCGCTCGTGGCATGGGCTCCGCAGCGCTAGCGTGAAGGACATCGCTACGCAATCGGGAGGATTCCATGAAACGCTCCACACTCGTCAGCCCGGCACCGGTCGTTCTTGCGGGTGCGATGCTCGCGCTCTCGGCGTGCAGCCAGACGTCGGGCACCGGCGCGGCGGCGCTGTCGTCGGGACCGGGCTACCCCACCCCGCTGTCGGAGCCGAAGATCACGCTGACGGCGCCGGCGGCGTCGCACGACTACGGTCCGCCGCCGCCCGATGCCGGACATGCGGCGCCGGGCACCGACGCCTCCGTCGCGTTCGCCGCCGATGCGAAGGCCGCCGAGGCCGCCGAGGCCGCGGTACCGGCTAAGCCGGGCTCACCGGGCAAGTCGGGCTGACCGCCGGATCGGGTAGGGGACCGGGTCACCCCGGTCGCCCTCCCACACCACCGTACGTGCGGTTCCGCATACGGCGGTTCATGAAGTACGCTGAAGGCGCTGCACCGTATCAAGCAGCGACACCAGCCCC
>JAFEDF010000132.1 GCA_018241785.1 Pseudomonadota bacterium
CGCCGTGCTGGCGCGGAAGGGCGCGATTGCCGCCGCGATCGAACAAGCGAAGTCGATGGGCGAGGCGGAGGAACGCCTGCGCGCCGCGCTGGAGGCTGCCCAGGCGAAGCACCAGGCGCGGGAGGAGCAGAGCCGCGCCCTGGCGGTGTTGCGCACCGAGGCCGAGGGCCGGCGGCGGCAGGCCGGCGACGCGGCGCTGCGGGCCGCGGGCTTGAGGCAGCGCTTCGGTCTGACCGATGCGGTGCCCTGCCGCGGCACCGAGCTGCAGCCGCGCTGCCAGCTCTTGGCGGACGCCCGGGACGCCCGCGTCATGCTGCCCTCGGCGGATGCGGAAGTAACGAAGATCGCGGCGATACTGGAGGTCGTCGGCGCAGAGATTGAGCGCCTTGAGGTCGCCATCGGCGCGCTCGGAGATACGGCACGCGGCCTTCGCGCGTCACAGGGGAAGCTGCAGGCCATGACCGAGGAGCGACGCCGGGTCGAAGCGCTGGCGGCACTCGCGGCGAGCGTGCAGCAGGCTGAGCAGCGACTCGCCGAGTACGCGGCGGCGGACGAGGAGATCAACCTGTCGCTGAAGACTGCAACCGAGCGCTTCGCCCGCGAGAGCGAGCAGGCGGCCGCCAACATCGCGGCGATCGACCGGCGCTCGAGAGAGCAAGCAGATGCGGGGCAGGCGTCGATCCGCCTCATCGAGACCGAAATCGCCGCCTTACCTCCCGCCTTCGATGCGAAACGTATGGCGACTGCGGAGGCCGGGCTGCAAGCGGCCAGGTTGCAACTGCAAGCCGAGGAGTCCGCGTGCGTCGCGGCGAACAAAAAGGAAGCAGCGCTGCAGGTCGAGCTTGGCGACCTTCGCACGCGCGCGAGCGCGGTCGCGAAGACGCGGAGCGAAGTGTCGCGTATCGAGGGCGAGCTGGGCTGGTGGAACCTGCTCGCCAAAGCGCTGGGGAACGACGGCGTAATCGCGCTCTGCGTCGACGACGCAGGGCCCGAGCTCGCCCGGCTCACGAACGAACTGCTGCTCGCCTGCTACGGCCCACGCTTCACGGTGTCGATCCGCACCCAGGTCGAGACGGTAAAGCGCGAGCTGCGCGAAGGCTTCGATGTCGTGGTTTTCGACGCGGAGACGGGCCAGGCGAAAAGCGTCGCCGTGATGAGCGGCGGCGAGCGCATCTGGATCAACGAAGCGCTCACCCGCGCGATCGCCTTGTACTTGGCGCGCTCTTCCGGGCGGCGCTACGAGACGCTCTTCTGCGACGAGGCGGACGGCGCGCTCGACAGCGAGCGAAAGCGCATGTTCATGCAGATGAAGCGCGAAGTGTTACGCCTCGGCGGTTATACGCGCGAGTTCTTCGTGTCGCAGACGCCGGAGCTTACCCAGATGGCCGACGTCGTGATTGACTTGGCCGCTCTGGCGAGAACGGGCACAGCAATGCCGCATCCTGGGACAACGGCGCAGGACTTAAGAAGCGAGCCAACTCCGGCATGATGGGGCTGCTCCAGGCTCCTTTATCTGGAGCGCTGCTCGTGCGAGTATGTCGTCACCAGCCCGAACGCGATGCAGGTAGAGGCAGGCACATCCTCTTTGGCGGCACGAAATGATCGGCGGACGCGCGCGCCGGAGTCTCTGGGCCGCCGCGGGCCTCGCGGCGGTAGGCGTCGGCTGGACCGTCTACGCCGCCTACCAACGCGAAATCGGTGCCGCGCGGGCGCGCCTTGCGTCAGGTAGCTTCGTGGCGGAGACGCGCTGCGGGCCGATCGAATATGCGACGGCCGGTGGAGGCCCGCCCGTGTTGGTCGTGCATGGCGCAGGCGGGGGCTACGACCAGGGGCTGGACCTTGGCGAACCGCTGGTCCCGAAGGGTTTCCGCGTCATCGCAATGTCGCGCTTCGGTTACCTCCGGACGCCGTTGCCGCGCAACGCCTCGGCGGCCGCGCAGGCTGACGCACACGCTTGTCTGCTCGATACGCTTGCGCTCCCGCGCGTAGCCGTCGTCGGCGCATCCGCCGGCGCGCCTTCCGCCATGCAATTCGCGTTGCGGCATCCGGAGCGGTGCAGCGCGCTGGTTCTGCTCGTGCCGGCTACCTATACGCCACGCCCGAGTGGCGCGTCGGCGGTGACCCCGCCGATGACGTCAATGCCGCGGTGGGCACAATATCTGTTCGAGTTTGCGCTCCGCTCGGACTTTGTCTTCTGGGCCGCGGAGCGCAGCAGCCGGGCCACGATGATCCGCACGATTCTTGGCACCCCGCCCGAAGTCGCGAAACGCGCGAGCGCCGCCGAGCGGGCGCGCGTGGCCACGGTGCTCGGGCACATCCTGCCGATCGCGCCGCGACGCGACGGCTTGCTGAACGACGCGGCCGTGGTGTCGTCGCTGGAGCGCTACGGGCTGGAGCGGATCGCGGTTCCGACGCTGGCGATAAGCGCGGCCGACTGTCTCTATGGAACGTTCGAAGGGGCTCGGTACACGGCCGGGCACGTTCCGGGCGCTCGCTTCATCGGCTACGAGACCGGCGGCCATCTGTGCGTTGGGCATCAGGACGACGTCGTGTCCGAGATCGCGGTGTTCTTGAGCGAATCGGTGTAGTCGATCGCGGGCAGCCGTTCTCGGGGCTTAACGAAAAACTGCGTCGTCGATGGTCACCCGAAAGAACTCGCCTTCGGATTCGAACCGATCGGTGCCGAAGTGCCAGCCGACGCGCATGCGGGTTGGGATGGTGTAGCCGCCGAAGCTTCTCTCCGCCTCGACGGTGCCGCCACAGGCAACGTATTGGAACGGGCCATTTCCTGGATTTCCCCATCGCGGCATGCCGACCGACCTCAGGCGTCCCTCCGCATCGACCGCGTATGAGATGTCGGCGGGCTCCCCATGCGCCGAGAATCGACCCCGAAAGTGCGTATCGTCGCTACCCGTCCACACGCCGTCTGTTGTGTAGAGCGCGGAGGGCAACCAGATCGACTCGATGTTGACGCGGCCCGCAGCCGAGCGCGTGATATCGTCTCCCGACGCACTCACGATCGGAATGGCGCCGAAGAGCTTCCACCGCATGGCGCCGGTGCCGTCGACAAACCCGTCGCCCCCGCGTATGAAGGTCCAACCCACGCGCACGGAGGCGCGCCACACGAAGCCGCGGCCCCAGCAAATCACCTCCTCGGCCTTGAAAGCGTACCACCCCTTGAGCTTGATCTCGCCGTGCATGGCCAGGCGAACGGCCGACGCGATCGGCGTGCCCGGCGCAATGGCGTGTTGCAGGTAACGCTGCGCGCCGAGTGTCAGCGGGAACGCAATAATCCCCAGTGGTAGGAATTGAATCTTCCCCACCCATCATCGATCGGGAGATCGCAGATGGATGGAAGTCAAATGCAACAGGTAACGAACGTCAGCACGCCGGCTA
>JAFEDF010000133.1 GCA_018241785.1 Pseudomonadota bacterium
CGCCGACGGCTTGTGGTTCGGCGCCGCCTTGGTTGCGGCTGCCTGCGCGGGGGGCGCCTTGCCTGCGGCGGGTACCTTGCCTGCGGCGGGTGCCTTGCCCGCGGCGGGTGCCTTGCCCGCGGCGGGTGCCTTGCCCGCGGCGAGCGTCTTGCCGGCGCCACCTGCCTTGCCGGCGGCGGGCGCCTTCGCCGCGGCGAGCGCGGCGGTCGCGGCCTTCGACCCTGGTGCGGGCTTCGTCGGCGCAGCAGCATGCGGCACGGCGCGCGCGACGCCGGGCTTGGACGCCGCGGGTTTCAAGGTTCCCCGCTTTGCCGCTGCCGCATCCCCGCGGCCACCCGCGCCCACACGCGTCGCCGCGGCACCCACACGCGTCCCCGCGTGCGCGGCAGTACGGCGGCTCCCGACGAGCTTGGACGCGCGCAGCCTGTTGCTGGAAGTCCTTGCCGAGCCCCCCTTCGGTGTCGCCGCGCCTTTCGACGATCGCACCCGCCCGCCGGAGCCGGTCCGGTGTGCGGCGCCGCGGCTCGCCGTGCTGCCACCGGCCGAACCTGCCTTGCCCGTCGTCGCGGGCCGCTTCGCCGCAGCACCCTTGCCTACCGGGTGGCGTACCGCCGCAGCCTTGCGCGCGGACGGCTTGTGCGCCGGGGCCTTGGCAGGCTTGCGGGCGTCCGATCTGGCGTGGGCGGGGTGGGCGGCTTTGCGGGCGGGTTTGGCGTGCTTCTTCGGCATGGTCATCCTTGGTCGGGGCGGGCGGAGGTGCCTGCCGCGCGCCCATCGACGCAAACGTTGGGGCGGCGCGAAAAACCTCAAATTATAACGTGCGGCATAGCCTTGGCCAATCGACTCGACGCTTCCTCGGGCGGCCTCGGCGCTTCCCCGCACCGCCCCGGCGGATCAGCCTCCCGAGCCGCCCTTGGCGCGGGCCGCGAGGGCCGCCGCAAGCGATCGCCGCTCGTCGGCGGACAGCCGATCGAGCGGCTGCGCGAGCAGCGTCCGCACCCCCTGCTGACGCTCGCGCTCGCGCCAGCGCTCGGCGGCCGCCAGCACCTGCGTTTCGGCCTGCGGCGCCGAAATCTGCTGGTCGAGCGCGGCGGCGAGCACCGCGGCAAACACGTCCGCGTGCGCGGTTTCGGCGAAATGCTGGATCACCCCTGCCGTCGTCAACTCGCCTGTCGTCACCCGGCAATGCTCGATCAACGCTCCCAGCGCCTCCGCCTCGGGACCCGGTTCAGGCATCCCCGGCAGGTCGTGCCGGCGCGCGACGTCCGGCGCGATCAGCAGGCCTTCGATCATCGCGCGCGCGAGCGACGGCGGGCGGCGGCGCGTGACCGGCTGCGCCGATCGCGCAGGCGGTCCTCTTCGCGGCGCCTCGCGCTCGTCCCCGCGCGAAAGGAACTCACCCAGTTGGTCCTCGGGAAGGCCGGCGAGTTCGCCAAGCCGCCGCCGCAGGAGTGCTCCGAGCACCGGCGCACCGACGCTTGCGACGAGCGGGCGCGCCGCGGCGACGAGCGCGGCCCGGCCTTCGGCAGTGGTCGGAGGATGGCGCGCCGCGAGTGTCGCGACGAGGTACTCGGACAGCGGCAGTGCCGCGTCGAGGACGGCGTCGAAAGCCGCCTTGCCGCGTGCGCGCACGAAGTCGTCGGGGTCCTCGCCTTCGGGCAGAAAGGCGAAGCGCGCCTCCTTGCCGTCGGCGAGCGCCGGCAACGTGTTCTCGAGCGCGCGCCACGCCGCCTTGCGCCCGGCGGTATCGCCGTCGAAGCAGAAGACGACGGCGTCGGTGAGGCGGAAGAGCTTCTGCGCGTGGACCGGCGTCGTCGCCGTGCCGAGCGTCGCCACGGCGTTCTCGATGCCGTGCTGCGCAAGCCCGACGACGTCCATGTAGCCCTCGACGACCACCGCACGGCCCGAGGCGCGGATCGCGTCGCGGGCGAGGAAGAGGCCGTAGAGCTCGTGCCCCTTGGAGAAGAGCGCGGTCTCGGGCGAGTTGAGGTACTTCGGCTCGCCGTCGCCGAGGACGCGGCCGCCGAACGCGATGACGCGTCCGCGTGCATCGTGGATCGGAAACATGATGCGGCCGCGGAAGCGGTCGTGACGTCTGCCTTCCTCGCCGCCGGTCACGAGTCCCGCGGCGTCGAGCGCCGGGGCGTCGTAGCGCTCGAACGTCGCGGCGAGCGCCTGCCATGCGTCGGGTGCATAGCCGATGCCGAAGCGCGCGGCAATCGACCCGGTGAGCCCGCGCCGCTTCAGGTATTCGATCGCCGCCGGGGCGTCCTTCAGTTGCGTCCGGTAGTACTTCGCGGCGGCGAGGAGCACCGAAGCGAGGTCGGTCGCGTGCTCGCGCCGCTCGCGCTCGCCCGGCCTCTCGACGCGCGGTACGACGAGGCCGGCGTCGCGCGCGAGCGACTCGACGCTCTCCGGGAACGACTTGCCCGCGTAGTCCATCAGGAAGCCGATTGCCGTTCCGTGGGCGCCGCAACCGAAGCAGTGGTAGAACTGCTTGGTCGGGCTCACCGTGAACGATGGCGTCTTCTCGCTGTGGAACGGGCAGCACGCCTGGTAGTTGGCGCCCGCCTTGCGCAGCGGCACCATGCGATCGATCACGTCGACGATGTCGACGCGCGCGAGCAGCGTGTCTACGAAGTCGTTCGGGATCATCGCTTCGCGCGCCGCGTCGGGGCGCCGCTCCGGGGCACCGCGCGGCCGGCTGGTGGAGCCGGCCGCTGGCGCTCCCACACGGCAGGGAAACGCCGCATTATAGGCCGCACCCGCACGAATGCGCCCGCTCGCCGGCGGACCGGTGCTAGGAAGCTCTGCGAAACGGGAACGGACCCTGTTTCAGCGATCGGCCGTGCCGGGAAGCGGTGGGGATGCTCCGGCGCGGCCGATCGCTGAAACAGGGTCCGTTCCCGTTTGGCAGA
>JAFEDF010000134.1 GCA_018241785.1 Pseudomonadota bacterium
AAGCTCGGCATCGCGCAGAAGGGCAGCGACGTCGTCGACGTCGACGCGATCCTGCCGGGCGACACCGCGCATCCGCTGGAGGCGACGGCGCCGCCGCCGCTGGCGCCGGTGTATGCGCCGGTGCAGGCTCCCACGGCACCCGCGGTCGCCGCCGGGACGGCGGTCGAGCCCGCTCCCGCCGAGGCGAAGCGCCCGGCCGCACCGGCGACCCAGACCGCGGCCGTGACACCGCCCGGCGACGCGCCATCGGCGGCGGCGGGCATCGCGCCGGTGACCGCGGCACCCGGCGGATACGCGGTGCAGCTCGGCGCCTTTGCAAACTTTTCCAATGCCGAGAGCTTCCTCGCGCGCGTGCAGAACCAACTCGCGCAAGTCGCGGTCGAACCGCGGATCCGGCAGGGCGGAGGGCTGTACCGCGTCTATGCCGGGCCGTATCCGGGCCGGGACGAAGCCCGTCGCGTCGGGGAGCGCATCACGCAGGCATTCGGGTATCCGGTCATGGTCGCGCCGAATTGAGCATGGCCGGCGCGCCGCTATAATGCGCAAGCGTCGCGGTCGACCCGGCGCGACTGCTCGCTCACGATGATCCTCTTGCTTCGTCGCTGGCTGGCCTTCGGTTTGCTGGCAGCGGTTCCATTGGTTTCCGCGCACGCCCAGTTGTCGATCGAGATCGTCGGCGGGGCCGCGACGGCCATTCCGATCGCCATCGTTCCGTTCGACGCCGAGGCGACCTGGCCGCTCGGCATCACCGGCATCGTCGGCGCCGATCTCTCGCGCTCGGGGCTGTTCAGGCTCGTCAACACCGATGGCGTCGTGCCGCGGCCGGCACGCGCGCAGGACGTGCAGCCGGCCGTGTGGCGGGGGCGCAACGCGGATGCGGTGGTGGTGGGCTCGATGCGCCCGCTTCCCGACGGGCGCGTCGACGTGCGCTTCGACCTCGTCGACGTGGTGAAGCAGGTGACGCTCGCGTCGATGGCCTACACGGTGACGCCGGCGCAGTTCCGCGCCACCGCGCACAAGATCGCCGACGTCATCTACCAGAAGATGACCGGCGCGCCGGGGGTGTTCTCGACGCGCATCGCCTACATCGCCAAGCAGGGCCCGCGCTACCAGCTGATGGTCGCCGACGCCGACGGGTTCAACCCGCAGTCGGTCGTCTCGTCGAACCAGCCGCTGCTGTCGCCGCGCTGGTCGCCCGACGGAACGCGCATCGCCTACGTCTCGTTCGAGAGCAGGAAACCCGTCGTCTACGTGCAGTCGCTCGTCACCGGCGCGCGCCGCGCGATCGCCAACTTCCGCGGCAGCAACAGCTCCCCCGCGTGGTCGCCGGACGGGACGAAGCTCGTCGTCACGCTCTCGAAGGACGGCGGCTCGCAGATGTTCCTGATGAACCCCGACGGAACCGGCGTCACGCGCGTGCTCGCTTCGGCGTCGATCGACACCGAGGCGATGTTCACGCCCGACGGGCAATCGCTCGTGTTCACGTCGGATCGCGGCGGCACGGCGCAGATCTACCGCGTGAGCCTCGCGACCCACCAGATCGAGCGGCTCACTTTCGAGGGGGACTACAACGTTTCTCCACGGCCGTTTCCCGACGGCAAGGGCATCGCTTTCGTCCACCGGGAGAACGGCCGCTTCGAGATCGCGACCCTCGATTTCGCGACGCGCCAGATGCAGGTGCTGACCTCGGGCCCGTCCGACGAGAGCCCGAGCATCGCACCCAACGGCAGGATGATCATCTACGCGAACGAGGCGGGGGGAGGCGGCACGCTGGCCGCAGTGTCCACCGACGGGCGCGTCAAACAGCGGCTGGTCGCGCCGGCGACCGACGTGCGCGAGCCAGCCTGGGGACCGCTGCCGCGGTCATGACAAGAGCCGAAGCATCAGCTGCGCGGACGCGGTCGCGGCGCGCATCTTCATCCACCCTGGAGGCGCCATGCGCAATATCCTGTTCGCTGCACTGATTGCGGTCGCACTGGTCGGCTGTTCGACCACCCCCACGAAGAATGCCCCGGTCGTCGACAACAGCGGCGCGGCGGGCGCGAGCGGCGCGCAGACCGCGGGCGCAGGCACCGGCGCGGTGAACGGCAATGCGGCCGGGAGCGAGGCCGGGAATCCGCTGCACAACCCGAACAGCATCCTGTCGAAGCGAAGCGTCTACTTCGACTTCGACAGCTTCGTCGTCAAGGACGAGTACAAGCCGCTGGTCGAGGCGCACGCGCGCTACCTGCAGTCGCATCCGGACGCGCGGATGACGATCCAGGGCAACACCGACGAGCGCGGCTCGCGCGAGTACAACATCGCGCTCGGCCAGAAGCGTGCCGATGCGGTCAAGCGGATGATGGTGCTGCTGGGAGCCGGCGACAACCAGATCGAGACGGTCTCGTTCGGCAAGGAGAAGCCGAAGAACCCCGGCCATGACGAGGCGGCCTGGGCCGAGAACCGCCGCGACGACATCGTCTACGCCGGCGAGTGAGCGCGCGCAAAGCCGTCATCGCCATCGCGCTGCTCGCCATCACGGCGGGCAGCGCGAGCGCAGCGTTGTTCCCCGATGACGAGGCGCGCCAGCGGATCGACGAGACCAACCAGCGCCTCACCGACCTGCAGCAGAAGATCGACAGCCGGCTCACGGCGATCGAGCAGCAGCTCAAAGGCGGTGGAATCGCGGATCTCGCCAACCAGATGCAGCTCCTGCAGGCCGACATCGCGAAGCTTCGCGGCCAGATCGAGGTCATCAACTACGAGCTCGACCAGGCGCAGAAGCGCCAGCGCGACCTCTACATCGATCTCGACACGCGGCTGCGCAAGCTCGAATCCGCGGCCGCAGGCGTCAATGCCGCGGCCGGCAATGCCGCAGCCGGCGGCGCCGCGGTCCAGGCGGGTGAGGGGCCGGCGGGTTCGGCCGGGCCCGCGGGGGCGGGAGCGGCCGCAGGCCCCGGCGGCGCGCCGCCGGCGAGTGCATCCGCAGGGCCCGGCGCAGCGGGCGGCGTGACGGGCGCGACGCTCCCGGGCGCGGCGCCTCCGCATCCCCCTGGTGCGGCCGCATCGCCGCCCGCAGCTGCGAACGCTCCCCCGGCGCGCAGTGCCGCCGACGCAGCGGCGGAGCAGCGCGCCTACGACAGCGCGCTCGACAAGTTCAAGCGAGGCGAGTACCAGGCTGCGATCACCGCGTTCGGCAGCTTCGTCAAGACCTGGCCGAAGAGCTCGCTCGCGCCGTCGGCGCAGTACTGGCTCGGCAATGCGCAGTACGCGCGGCGCGATTACCGGGCGTCGATCGCGACGCAGCGGCGCCTGCTCCTCGACTGGCCGCAGAGCGGCAAGGCGCCCGAGGCGCTCCTCAACATCGCCCTCGCACAGAGCGACATGGGCGACAACACCGCTGCGAGGAAGTCGCTCGAGGAGCTGATCCGCAAGTACCCGAAGTCCGATGCCGCGGCGAAGGCGCGCGAGCGTCTCGGCGTGCGCTGACGCGCAGCGTCGCGCTCGCCCGTTCGCCCGCCGGCTGATCGACTGGCAGCGGCGTCACGGCCGCCGTGACCTGCCGTGGCAGGGCACGCGCGATTCGTATCGGATCTGGATCGCCGAGGTGATGCTGCAGCAGACGCAGGTCGCGACCGTCCTGCGCTACTACGCGCCGTTTCTCGACGCCTTCCCCGACGTGGCGGCGCTCGCTTCGGCGCCGCTCGACGCCGTGCTCGCGCGCTGGAGCGGGCTCGGCTACTACCGGCGCGTGCATCACCTGCACGCTGCCGCGCGCGTCGTGGCGGCGAAGCACGCCGGGCGCTTTCCCGCGGATGCCGCCGCCCTCGCCGCGCTGCCCGGCGTCGGCCGCTCGACCGCGGCGGCGATCGCCGCGTTCGCGAGCGGCGAGCGCGCGGCGATCCTCGATGGCAACGTGAAGCGCGTGCTCGCGCGACACCGCGGCGTCGGCGGCTGGCCGGGCGAGCGCGAAGTCGAGGCGCGGCTGTGGGCACTCGCCGAAGCGCTCCTTCCGCCTGCGAGCGCGCCTCGCACGATCGCGGCCTACACGCAGGGGCTGATGGACCTCGGCGCGACGCTCTGCACGCGCGCACGCCCGCGCTGCGGCGAGTGCCCGGTCGCCGTCGATTGCGTCGCGCGACTCGAAGGGCGCGTCGATCGCCTGCCGCAGCCGCGCCCGCGGCGCCCGCTTCCGTCGCGCGCGCTGCACGTGCTGCTGATCGAGCGCGACGGGCAACTCGCGCTCGAGAAGCGCCCGGCGACCGGAATCTGGGCGGGGTTGTGGAGCCTTCCCGAAGTGGCGCTCGGCGACGACGTCGCTGCGTCGGTCGTCGCACGCTTCGGCGTGGCGCCGGCGACACTCGCCCCGACCGCACCCTTCGAGCACCGCTTCACGCACTTCGCGCTGACGCTCCACCCGGTGCACGTTGGGCTTCCTGGCGCTTCAATGTTCGTGGCCGATGCGACGAGCCGCTGCGTTGCGCCGGGCGCAGCGGGCCCTGCGGACCGGGTGGCCATCATGAGGGGGGCCGGCGACGGCGCCGCCGGCGTCGCCTGGTTCACGCGCGGCGAGGCGCTCGCGGCCGCGCTGCCGGCACCGATCCGCAGGCTGGTGCGCGGAGCGTGAGCGCGGCCGCGCGGCGTGTACGAAAGCCACCCGTCGCGGTAGCATTGCCGCCATGATTGATCCTGCCCACCTCCCCGCAGTCGTCACCGGCCTCGCGTTCGTGCTCGCCTTCGTGTTCGGCGCCGTCGCCCAGCGCGTCAATTTCTGCACGATGGGTGCCGTCTCCGACGTCGTCAACATGGGCGACTGGGGGCGCATGCGCATGTGGGTGCTGGCGATCGCGGTCGCGATCGCAGGGACCGGGATCATGCAATCGATGGGCGTCATCGACACTGCCAAGACGATCTACACCGGCGAGCGCATCCCGTGGCTCTCGCACATCGTCGGCGGCTTCCTGTTCGGATTCGGCATGACGCTGGGCTCGGGCTGCGGCAGCAAGACTCTGATCCGCACCGGCGCCGGCAACCTGAAATCGCTGGTGGTGCTCGTCTTCCTCGCGATCTCGGCGTACATGACGCTGAAAGGTGCGTTCGCGCCGTGGCGCGTCAACGACCTCGACACGTTCCGGCTCGACGTTCACGCCGCCGCGTCGGATCTCCCCACGCTCGCGATGGCGTTGGGCCTGCCGCAGGCCGTGCGCCTGTGGCTGCCGCTCATCGTCGCCGCGGCGCTCGCAGTCTGGATCTTTCGCGATCCCGAGTTCCGCACGAGCCGCGGCTACATCGTCGGCGGCATCGTCATCGGCGCGGTGATCGTCGGCGGCTGGTACGTGTCGGGGCACCTCGGCTTTCTCGCCGAGGATCCGCAGACGCTCGAAGCGAAGTTCGTCGCGACCGACTCGGGACGGATGGAATCGTTCAGCTTCGTCGCGCCGTCGGCGTATCTGCTCGAGTTGCTGCTCTTGTGGACCGACCAATCGCGCCTCCTGACCTTCGGCATCGCCGGCGTGCTCGGCATGCTCGTCGGTTCCGGAGCGATGGCCCTCGCGATGCGCACGTTCCGCTGGGAGAGCTTCGCATCGCCCGAAGACGTCGCCAACCACATGGTGGGTGGCGTGCTGATGGGCTTCGGCGGCGTGACCGCGCTCGGCTGCACGATCGGCCAGGGGATTTCCGGCGTGTCGACCCTTGCCGTCGGCTCGATCCTGGCACTCGCATCGATCATCGCCGGCGCGGTGGCAGCGATGAAGTACCAGGTGTGGCGGGTCGAGCGGACGAGCGCCGGCGCGCGCGCCTACGCGTGACGTCATGATCATCTTCGAGCTCGCCTGTGCGCACGGCCACCGCTTCGAGGGCTGGTTCGCCTCGGGCGAGGACTTCGCGCAGCAACAGGAGCGCGGGCTCGTGACGTGCCCGGTCTGCGACGACGCGCGCATCGAGCGCGTTCCTTCGGCGCGCGTCGCGGTCGCGCGCGAGGCGGGACACGAGCCGCGCGGAGCCGGGCGCGACAACGCGCCGGCGGCCGACGCGACCGAGGAGCGTCCGACCGACGACGCGACCGCGACAGCGATGGGGTTGCCGGTCGAGGCGCTCGCGAAGCTGCGCGAACTCGTGCGCCGCACCGAGAACGTCGGGCGGCGCTTCCCCGAGGAGGCGCGCCGCATCCACTACCAGGAAGTGGCGCCGCGCGCGATCCGCGGCCAGGCCTCGCACGAGGAGGCGAAGGCGCTCACCGACGAAGGGATCGAGTTCGCGTCGCTGCCTTCGTTCCTGACCCGCGATTCGCACTGATAGGCTCGGCAAAACCCTCACGCGAATCAAGGGCTTGCCCTATAATCCGCGGTTCGCGTGGGCCGTTAGCTCAGGTGGTAGAGCAGCGGACTTTTAATCCGTTGGTCGCTGGTTCGAGTCCAGCACGGCCTACCAGTAACGGCTTCCCCCAGCCAATCAACGACTTCGCAGCACGAAGCCGTCGCCGGTTTGCTCACTGCAGGTCGCGCTTCTTCTCCTCGAATTCCTGCTTGTCGATCTCGCCGCGCGCGTAGCGCTCCTTGAGGATGTCGAGCGAGCGGTCGCGCGGTTGGCGTTCGCCATGGCACGGCGGGCGGCCGAAGACCCATTTCACGAGCAGCGCGATGGCGAGAATGATCAGCAGCCACCAAAGCACCATTCCGATCATCCCGATACCCCACCAGCCTGCGCCACCCATCATCCCCGGGCCATAGCCGAAGCCATAGCCGTATCCATCTGCCCAGGCCGGCGGTGTCCCGGCGAGCAGTGCGGTCGCTCCTGCGATCGTTTGGTATTTCATGTCGGAATTACCTCCGTTCGCATCGGCTGCGACGTTCCCGCACTCGCGCCGTCCCGCCCCGGCGACTCACACGTCGGCGATTCACACGTCGGCGAGCACCCGCTCGAGCTTGGCGCGGACTTCCGCCGCGAGCGCCGCAATCTCCGGCCGGCCGACGAGTTGCATCACCGATTGCG
>JAFEDF010000135.1 GCA_018241785.1 Pseudomonadota bacterium
CGATCGCTGATGATTGCCCTCCCGCAGGCGGCGTTGCCGGTACGGCCGCGGCCGGATTCGCGTCATGTCCGTGCGGGTCTGCGGGTGGCTGCTGCGCACCGGCCGCAACGGCAGACAACATCGAGACCGCCATCACTGCAACCGCAAAACTTTTCGTCATCGTGATCTCCTCGACTGGTCATTGCTTCGCAACCGCCATCCTGAAACTGCGCCGCGAGAGACGCTTTGACCGAGGTCAACGCAATCGCGTGCCGCAACCGACATGAGGTCAAGAGCAATGCGCCCGCGGACATCGAGATTGCCGATTCGCAATGTTCGCGTCACGACTCGTCAGTTTGCGAGCTCGATCCGCGTCACCACGAGCGAACCATTTGCCTTTTCGGCCCGGAAGCGGACCTTGTCTCCGGGCTTGACCTTGTCGATGAACGCCGGATCCGAGACCTGGAAGACCATCGACATGGCCGGCATGCCGAGGTTTGCGATCTCGCCATGCCTCAACGTGATTTTTTTGGCGTCGCGGTCGACCTTGCGCACTTCGCCTTCGGTCATGGTCTGGTCGGCCTCGGCGACAACGATCGGGATTTCCCGGCTCCCGGGCGAATTCGGCGCGGCGTGGACGAGCGGACTCAACGACGCAAGGACTGCAATCGGCAGAAGCAATGTCTTCACGGGCGTTTTCCCTTGGAAGTGCTGCGAAGCGCGTCGGCACGCGCGACGTGGATGGTGCCGGCCATGCCGGCCTCGTAATGACCGGGCATCAGACAGCCGAAGTCGAAGTCGCCGGCACGATTGAAAGTCCAGATGATCTCGCCGGTCGTGCCCGGGGCGACGTGCGCCATGTACGGTTCCTCGTGCTCCATGTTCGGGAACTTCTGCATGAGCGCCGCGTGCCGCTCGAGTCCCTTCTTCGTGCCGATCACGAGCTCGTGGCGGGTTTGGCCGGTATTGATCATCACGAGGCGGATCGTCTCGCCCTCCTGCACGTCGATGCGATCTGGCGTATAGCGCATGGTGTCGAGCATCCTGATCTCGACCGTTCTTCTCACGCTCGCTGCGTCGCCGCCGATACCCCATGCGGTCTGCTCCCGCTGCACCGGACCTGCGTTCTGCGCAGGTGCGTCGTCGCCGTGCGCGTGGACCGCGGCCGCCAGGCCCGCAAGTGCGCCAACGGCCAGGATCTGCGACCAATTCATTCGTGGATTCCTCCGGTGATCAGGACCATCAATGACCCGCGTGGCCGGCGTCACCGCCCGGCTTGCGAACCTGAACCTCGATCGGGCGATCGATTGGCTTCCCGACGGGCATCGCGCCTTGCCCCTCCGCCCGGAAGCGCGCGGGCGCATCGAGCGCGCCGGTCCATTCGAACGCGTTCGTTCCCGGGGGATGCCGGTACCAACCGGGATCCGCGTAATCGCCGACTTTCTGCCCGCGGCGCACTTTCATCACGCTGAACATGCCACCCATCTCGACCGAACCGAACGGCCCTTCGCCGCCCATCATTCGCGCCGTGTTGTCGGGGATCGGCATCTCCATCTCGGCCATGTCGCCCATGCCGCGCTCGCCCATCGCCATGTAGTCTGGGACGAGCTTCGCAATCCGCTCGGCGACTCCGCGCGTGTCGGCGCCGATCATCGTCGGCACATCGTGGCCCATCGCATTCATCGTGTGGTGGCTCTTGTGGCAGTGAAGCGCCCAGTCGCCCTCCGCGTCGGCGACGAACTCGATCTGGCGCATCTGACCGACCGCGACGTCTACCGTCACCTCGGGCCAGCGCGACCCGGGCGGCGTCGGGCCGCCATCGGTTCCGGTCACGGAGAACTCGTGACCGTGCAGGTGGATCGGATGGTTGGTCATCGTGAGGTTGCCGATGCGGATGCGCACCCGATCGCCGAGCCGGACGGCGAGCGGATCGATGCCCGGGAATACGCGACTGTTCCAAGACCACAGGTTGAAATCGAGCATCGTCATGATCTTCGGCAGGGAAGCGCCGGGCTCGATGTCGTACGCGTTCATCAGGAAGCAGAAATCGCGATCGACGGTCTCGATCAAGGGATGGCGTGCCTTCGGATGCGTCACCCAGAATCCCATCATGCCCATTGCCATCTGCGTCATCTCGTCGGCGTGCGGGTGATACATGAACGTACCGGGCCGGCGTGCAGTGAATTCGTAGACGAACGTCCTGCCGGGTGCGATCGCGGGCTGCGTCAGGCCGGAGACCCCGTCCATGCCGTTGGGCAGGCGCTGTCCGTGCCAGTGAATCGTCGTGCGTTCGGGCAGCCGGTTGGTCACGAAGATGCGCACACGGTCCCCCTCGACGACCTCGATTGTCGGCCCCGGCGACTGCCCGTTGTAGCCCCACAGCTGCGCCTTGAAGCCGGGCGCCATTTCGCGCACGACCGGCTCGGCGACGAGATGAAATTCCTTGACCCCGTCGCGCATCCGCCAGGGCAGGGTCCAGCCGTTCAACGTGACGACTGCGTGATACGGCCTGCCGTTCGGCGGGACGAGCGGGGGCATCGTCGCCGTTTCGCTCTGAATGACCGGTTCGGGGAGTGCCGCGAGGGCGGCCCGGCCGACCACCGAGCCGGCGAGGGCAACCGCCGTACCGGCGAGAAAGCCGCGCCGACGCCGGTCCATCGGAGATATGTGGCCGTCACTCATAGGTCGGGCTTCGGCCAGGCGACGCCACGGCGGCCGACGCCGTCGTATCGCCCGCCGGCAAGCCGATCCGCGCGGCCTGCACAGCAGCATCGGCGAGCCAGAAGTCGCGCTGCGCAGCAATGGCCTGGACGACGCTCGCGATCTGCTCACGGGCGTCGGCGAGGAGCTCGAAGGTGCCGATCAGCATTGCGTTGTAGCGAAGCAAGTTGTCGTCGGAGATTGCCTTGCGCCGCGGAACGATGTCGTCGCGATAGCGCCGCGCGACGTCGTAGGCCGCGCGGTACTCGCCCGACGCTTCGCGGAGCTGCGAGCCCGCGTCGCCGATCGTTTGCGCAACCCGATTGAGCGCCGCCAGGTAGGCCGATTGCGCACCCACCCTGGCCGCGTCGCCGAAGTCGAACAAGGGCAATGGAGCTTCGAGCGTGTAGCCACGCTGCGCCGTGCGGCCGGTATCGTTCTTGTAGACGCCACCGATCGAGAACGCGTCGATCGATCCGACGATTCGCGTCAACCCCTGCTCGCGAGCCGCGGCACCGATCTCGGCGCGCGCCACCCGCACGTCGACGCGCTCGTCGAGCGCGGACTGGGCAGCCGCCGGCCCGTCGTCGAGTGTGCCAGGAAGATCCGGCAACCGCTCCGGGAGCGTCAGGCGCTCGGCCTGGGCCCCGGTCAGTCCCAGGCTCCGCACCAGCGCCTCGCGCGTCGCTCGGGTGTCCTGCTCGGCGCGTACCAGCCGTGTTGCCGCTTCCGCAGCGAACGCCTCCTCGCGTACGCGCTGCAACGTGCTGAGACTGCCCGCCTCATGCATGCGCCTCGCAAGCTCGGCCGCCGCATCGGCAGCCTCGTTGGTTCGGCGCGCGTACTCGAGCGTCTGCTGCGCAGCCACCGCACGCACCCAGTTCTCGCGCGCCGCGACTGCCGCGCCGGCGACGCCGGCGGCGAGCTTTGCGCGCACCTGCTCCTGCCGCAGCGATGCCGTCTCGAGCCGTGCCGGAAGGGCGATGAGGTCGAAGAGCGAGAATGCCAGCGCGCGCGTGATCTCGAGCTCGCGCACGCCAGGCTCCGGCCGCAACAGGCGCTCGAAGCCGAACACCGGGTTGGGCAGCCGCGTCGTTCGCGTGATCGACGCCGACTCGACCGCGCGCTCGTAGAGCATCGCCTGGACGCCGGGGTGATACGTGAGCGAAATGCGCACCGCATCGTCGGCGGCAAGTGGCCGACTGAGCAGTTCGTCGACGTCGTGCTCCGCCTGCGCGCGCATCGCGTCGGTGGTCAGCCAGACCGGCTCGGCGCGCAAGTGCGGATGTACGGCGCTTGCCGCCGAATCGAAGTTCTCGCGAACGATGGTGCCCGCACAGCCGGCAAGGAGCAAACCGAGCGCAACCGGTACGGACCGGCGGAACACCGCGCCGATGGCCGCGGCGCCACGTGTCGGGACGGCTGCCGCGCGGACCGCGATGGGGACGGCGTCGAAGGGGACGGGAACGGACGGCATGCGCAGCTCGGAGGTAGCGAGCGCCGATTGTCGCGGCCCGAACCCGTCTCGCCGATGACACGAGCATTACATTTTTGTCATTCGACGCTCATTCGGCATGCGCACGGCGGACAATGGCGCCTCCCACCGGGTTCACCTGGCTGACGGCGACCCCGGGTACGTGGTGGGCGGAATGGACGGTGCCTTCAACGGAGTGGCTGCATGCGCCTGCTGATCGTCGAGGACGAGCCGAAGACGGGTGACTACGTCCGCCAAGGCCTTGCCGAGGCGGGCTATGTCGTCGATCTGCTGCGCGACGGAAGCGACGGCCTGCACGCCGCGACGACCAGCGACTACGATCTCGTGATCCTCGACATCAACCTGCCGGGACTCGACGGCTGGTCGGTGCTGCGCGGGTTGCGGGATGCGGGGCGAACGACGCCAGTCCTGTTCCTCAGCGCCCGCGACGAGGTCGACGACCGCGTTCGCGGACTCGAGCTTGGCGCCGACGACTACCTCATCAAGCCCTTCGCGTTCACCGAGCTCCTCGCGCGGGTACGCACGCTGCTTCGGCGCGGAAACACGACCGAGGCCGACGTTCTGCAGGCGGGCGACCTCCAGCTCAGCCTCACGCGGCGTCGCGTGACCCGCGCGGGCAGGCGCATCGAGCTGACGCCGAAGGAGTTCGGCCTGCTCGAGATCCTGCTGCGTCGACGCGGTGAAGTACTGCCGCGCTCGCTGATCGCCTCGCAGGTCTGGGATATGAATTTCGACAGCGACACGAACGTGGTCGACGTCGCCGTGAGACGTCTGCGCGCGAAAGTCGACGACGGGTTCGACGCGAAGCTCATCAGGACCGTACGCGGAATGGGGTACGTGATCGAGGACACCGATCCGTGACGACGAGGCGGCCGTCGCTCGGCCTGCGCCTGACCATCCTCTTCGCGCTGGCGTCGACGATCGTGCTGGCCGCGGCGGGCTCGGCCTTCTATCTCTCCATCGACCGGCACTTCGTTCACGAGGATGCGCTCGTCCTCGCCGGAAAGGTTGAGCTGCTGCGCAACCTGGCGAGCCGGGTGAGGAGCTCGTCCGACCTTGCCGTGCTCGGCGATCGTCTCGACGACGCGCTGGTCGGTCACGGCGACCTCGCGTTGAATGTCGCGAGCCCGGACGGGACCCGTATCTATGCGGACCCTGCGATGCCGATGAGTGGCCCGTCGATCGCCGGGGGTCGTGCAGCCGTGGTCGAGGGCCTCCCGATCGAATCGATCGAAGTCGGCGGGCATCGGTATCGCGTGACCACGGCAACGCTCACGACCCGCCTCGACACCATGCCCGTGCTGAACGCGACGCTTGCGATGAACGTCGATCACCACGCCATGTTCATGGACCAGGTGCGCGATACGACGGCACTCGCCGTGGTGCTCGCGGTGATCGTTGCGGCAATACTCGGATGGCTCGCCTCGCGGGTGGGGCTCGCACCGCTGCGGGCATTCGCGCAGCTCACCTCAAGAACCTCCGCCGAGCGGCTCGATGCCCGCATCGACGTCGCAAACCTCCCGCGCGAGCTCGCGCCGCTGGGACGGTCGTTCAACGCGATGCTGCAGCGCCTTGCGGATTCGTTCGGGCGCCTGCAGGAGTTCTCGGCCGATCTTGCTCACGAGCTTCGTACGCCGATCGCCGCGCTGACGACGCAGGCCGAGGTCGCGGTATCGCGGACGCGGAGTGCCGAGGAACTCCGGGATGTGCTCTACTCCGCGATCGAGGAATACGAGCGCCTGACTCGGATGATCTCCGACATGCTGTTCCTCGCACGCAGCGACCATGGATTGCTGACGCCCCGGCACGATGCAGTCGATCTCGCTGCCGAGGTGCGCACACTCTTCGAGTTCTACGATGCGCTGGCCGAGTCGAAGGGTGTCCGACTCGAGCTTCAGGGAGCCGCGACGATCGAAGGCGACACCCTGATGATCCGTCGCGCCCTCTCGAACCTCCTGTCCAACGCGATCAGGCATGCCTCGACCGGCACTGCGGTCACCATCGCGATCGACGATGACGCGGGCTCCGCCGACATCGTCTGCCGCGTCAGCAACGTCGGCGACGAGATCCCTGCCGCCGCGCTCGAGCGCATCTTCGACCGTTTCTACCGTATCGACCCGTCACGGGAACGCTCCTCGGAGGGCGCCGGGCTCGGGCTTGCCATCACGCGGAGCATCATCGAGGCGCATCGCGGAACAATCGAAGCGTCGGCGCTCACCGGCGTGACGTGCTTCACAATTACGTTGCCCCGAGCACACGATCACCTGCCCGGGGCCTGAGTCGGCGCGATGAAGCCGAGTCGATTGGCGCAAAAATCTGTGAGGCCGGCGATCGTAACGCGCACTTTGGCGTTGACCGGACACGTGCGCGATCGAGATCCGATCCAACGACCAGAGCGTCGAGATGGACTCGTTACCTTATAGCACGACGATGCCAGATGCGCTGGATGCCGCCCGCGAGTTCGGCGTCACGTTACAAGTGACCGGCACGCTGTCGCGAATCGTGCAGCCGCGCCTTGTGCTGGTAGTAGCTCAAATGGGGCGATCGACAATCGCGCCCAGATGAGCTCCACCCGGAGATGTCGCGGTGTGCGTCGACGAACGTCATCATCGCCGCCCGCGGCGTCCGAGCTCCGCTTCGGCAAAGAAGGCCGACGCCTTGCGTGGAGTCTCGTTGTCCGGCACCGTTCCTAGTCCTCGTGCTCCAGCAGCTTGGGCTGCGCCCATCCGTCGCTGGCTGGTCCGCCACGACGACCTCCTCCCATGTGACTGTGACGCAGCGACCCATTGTAGAAGGAGTCGATGTAGTCCGCGACGTCGGCTGTGGCGAGGTCGCGATTTTTGTAGATGTGCTTCATGATCCGTTCCCTCTTCAGGCTGCTGAAGAAGGATTCCGCCACGGCGTTAACGCTCGCGGAACGCCAGGCCGCAGTCGACAAGTCAATGCCAAGGCACGTTGGCCAATGCCAGCACGAGTCAGGCTGGGTCGGACGCTCGTCGCCATCCTAGACTGAGTGTCCCAGCAGTTTCCTTTTCGACTCATGCTAGGTTCGAGGTAGTTGGATTTGCAGAAGCATTTCCAGGCATCACTGCCGTATTGGGTGAATTCAACCCATCGTTGCAACGCCAATCAGTAGGAGGTTGCGATGGGTACACGGAGGCGGCAGTCCGATCGGGTTGGACGTGCGAAGATGAGGTCGCCAGGGCGGCCTCCGGTTCTGCATCGCTCAGCGCAACGGCCGTTCTGGCGGGCGATCGCCGAGGGTTGCTCGAGCGAAGATGCAGCTCGACGGGTTGGGATAGCACCGGCGGTCGGAGTCCGATGGTTTCGGGAGTACGGAGGCATGCCGCCATCGCAACTTGCGCCGTCGGCGCCACCGCCGACTGGGCGTTATTTGTCACTGGTGGAACGCGAGCAAATCGCCATTTTGCGTGCGCAGCGCCACGGCGTGCGCGAGATCGCACGACGGCTGGCGCGTTGCGCATCGACGATCTCGCGCGAACTGCGCCGCAACCCGCGGCGGCGGCTTCGAGTATCGCGCGATCGCGGCAAGTCCTTCATCACTCCGGAGATTCTTATCAGCGAGCGCCCGGCCACGGTGGCCGATCGCGCCGTCCCGGGTCACTGGGAGGGCGATCTCATTCTTGGGCTGCGTAGTTCCGCCATTGGAACGCTGGTCGAGCGTACGACACGGTTCACGATGTTGCTGCATTTGCCACGTTTGCCAGGGCACGCTGATCAAGTACGCGAAAAGAATGGGCCGGCGCTGGCCGGACACGGTGCCGAGGCCGTACGCGATGCGATCACCCGCACGATGGCGAGCTTTCCCGAGCAGCTTCGGCGATCCTTGACTTGGGACCAAGGCGCGGAGATGAGTCAGCACGCCAAGCTACGTATCGACACGGGACTACAGGTCTACTTCTGCAATCCGAACAGTCCATGGCAGCGCGGAACCAACGAGAACACGTATGGGTTGCTTCGGCAGTATTTTCCCAAAGGCACCCATTTGAGCATACACAGCACGCAGGATCTTGAGGCGGTCGCTCTCACGCTGAATACCAGACCACGCAAGACGCTACATTGGCGAACGCCGGCCGAAGCGCTGACCGCACTGTTACGATCCACGGAAATCGAGAATGTTGCGACGCCCGGTTGAATCCGGGATGAGTGCCTTGATCGGAGTGAATGATCGCCGCACGCGGTTTTGAGGGTGTCAGGAATTTTGTGTGCGAGGCATATCATGACGAAGAGGAGCATGTATGCCAAGCAAGACCAAGATCCGCAATTCGGAGATAGCCGCCCGCTCGGCGGCGCTGCCGAAGCTGCCAGTCGAGTTGCGGTGTCGCCCGGTGCGACGCGCAAGCGTCCCCGGCGATGGCGTCGCCGGGGTCAAGCGGATTTGCGCTTTTCGTCATGACGGTTGCTAGCCGATCCGCCCGAGGATCGGGAACCGCTCGAGCAGCCAGTACGAGAAGGTGGTGAGCCTGCCGGAGATCATCGCCACACCGAACAGGATCATGACGACCCCCGCGATGACCTGTAGCGGGCGCCCCGCCCGCCGCAGTGCGCGCATGCGCCGCATCAGCACCCGCGTAAAGGCGGCCGCGAGCAGGAACGGCACACCGAGGCCGAGCGCGTACGCCGACAGCAGGCCGAGGCTCCCGCGCAGCGAGGTGTTGACTGCGGCGATGGTCAGAATCGCGCCGAGCACCGGGCCGATGCACGGCGTCCAGCCGAAGCCGAACGCGAGACCGAGCACGAACGCAGCGACCGGGTGCCCGCCGGCGAGCCGCGGATGGATGCGGAAGTCGCGCTGAAACACGCTCATCCGCAATGCGCCGAGCATGATCAGTCCGAACGCGATGACGATGATGCCGCCGACGATGTTCGCCTCGAAGTGATAACGCAGGAGCAACCTGCCGAGTGCGGTGGCGCTCGCACCGAGCGCGACGAACACGGCCCCGAAACCGAGCACGAAGCACGCGCTGAGAAGCATGGCCCGCGATCGATGGTGCTCGATTCCCGACGGAAAGCCAGCACCTGTCTGGCCCGCGACGTACGAAACGTAGCCGGGCAC
>JAFEDF010000136.1 GCA_018241785.1 Pseudomonadota bacterium
GTCTATCGAGTCCGCCTCGTCGGCAAGGCGATCAAGAAGAGGAGCGTCGTTGCGCATTACACGCTGAAGTGGCTGATCCTCGGCGGATTGTTGTACCTTATCTTCCGCTGACCGAAGCGCCGGCCGCCGTTGCCGGCATTGCAAGCAAGTCCCCACGTCCCCCGGAGGCCACGATGTCGCTGTCGATTCATCAGCTCGCCGTTTCCACGCTCGCAAGGGCGCTCGACAACCTGAAGGCCGTCCTCGAGAAGGCGAAGCGCCATGCCGAAGAGCACAAGATCGGCGAATCGGCGTTCATCAACGCGCGCCTCTATCCCGACATGTTCCCGCTCGCCAAGCAGGTCCAGATCGCGACCGACCAGGCGCGTGGCGGAGCGGCGAGGCTCTCGGGTGCCGAGCCGCCGAGCTTCGAGGACAACGAGAAGACCTTCGACGAGCTGATCGCGCGCATCGAGCGCACGGTCGAGTACATGCGCGGGCTCGATGCGCGTGCCTTCGACGGAGCCGCCACGCGCGAGATCGTGCGCCCGGTCGGCGGCAAGCCGCACAAGTTCACCGACGTCAACTACCTCACCCAGTACATGCTGCCGAACGTCTACTTCCACGTGACCACCGCGTACGACATCCTGCGGCACAACGGGGTGAAGCTGGGGAAGGCGGACTATCTGGGGGCGCTGGACTAGTGCCAGGAACGGGGCGGTCGGAAGTGGTTGGGCTGTCGAGAAATCTTACAAACGCACCCGTTCGACCCGCGATTGATATCGCTAGAATCTGTGTTGGATCAATGAATTAATGATTTCAACAGATATCGGGCGCGGTTAATGCTACGTATGGACTCCCTGTAGTTCCCGCCGCAATAATGCGTCTGGCTCGCGTCGTTGCCCCAAAAAGGGTTTCTGGGAGAACTTGATGAGAACAAGAATTCCCGCCTGGTTTGCCGGTGCCGTTCTGGCAACTTCGGTCGGCATATTGTCGGCCGGCGCCCAAGCTGCGGCATTCCGCGTCGGCTTCGATCCGCAGTTCTCTACGACGGGCTCGTTCGCCAATCTCGGGTTCAAGGGCACCGGA
>JAFEDF010000137.1 GCA_018241785.1 Pseudomonadota bacterium
CCTGAGTCTCACCATGTTCGAGCGAATGCAATTGGATCAACTACTTGCGCAAACCGTGACCGATCGCGTCAACCCCGACCCCGGTAACCAGTTGATCCTGTTCGAATAACGTTGGGACACTACTGGCGTATCACCACTTGTCACGGAGCAACTGGCAGCGCGAGCGATACGTCTGCAGTCCGGGGCGGGACGCACCGGACCCAGGCGACGACAGCCTGATCAGCGCGCCGCCCAGGCAGGCACCTGACCGGTCTTGCGCATCGAGAAAGAATGAACTAGGATTCACAACATCAGTGAACCGAAATTCATTTCTTTGTGGCCTACCGACAAACCCCTGCCGTCGAAGCTCGTCTTCACGACAACCGCAGCCGCATCCTTCTGGCCGCCCGGACTCTGGTCAGCGAGGGAGGCTGGGCCGAAGCGCAGGTCGCCGCCGTTGCGGCGGCGGCCGGAATCGCCACCGGAACGGTGTACCGCTACTTCCCTTCGAAGGCGGAGCTGTTCGCCGAGGTGCTGTCGGCGGTCTCCCAGCGTGAAGTCGATGTCCTGACCGACATCGCGAGTTCGGGCGGCCCTGCGCTGGGTCGACTGCACTCCGCAGTGGCCACCTTCGTCCGCCGAGCCATGCGCAATCCGCGTCTCGCGTATGCGTTGATCGCCGAGCCCTGCGACAAGGAAATCGACGAGGCCCGGCTGACCTACCGCGCAACAGTCAGCGAGGTGATCCGCTCGATCATCGAATCGGGCCAGGCGGCCAAGGAAGTCAGACCTGACGTTCGGCCCGACGTTGCGGCGACCGTGATCGTGGGTGGCTTCATGGAGGGCCTGATCGGGCCGCTGTCGCCGCTCAGCCGGCAGCAGCACCCAGATACCGATGCCTACCGGCGCGAGGTGGCCCAACTGGCCGACCAGATCGCCGCACTGGCTTGCACCAGCGTGGCCGCTACCGCCGCCACGCTCCGACAACTGAACCGGAGACCCGCATGAACAAGCCCCTTCCCGCATGCATCCTGGAAGCTGCCGCCGATCGCTACAGCACACACAGGGTCCTCAACCAGGCATTGCCGGCAAGCGCCTTCAATGCGTTCGCCGGTGACGAAGTGCTGCGAGCAGGTATCGAGCGGGAGGCACCATGGGCGGCCGACCGCTGTGCGGCGCTGGGGGCCGTGGCCGGCGACGAGCAGGTGCAGGAGCTGGCGCGGCTGGCCAACCGCTATACGCCCGAGCTGAAGACCCACGACCGGTTCGGCAATCGCATCGACTGGGTGGAGTTCCACCCGAGCTGGCACGAGTTGATGTCGCTCGCCTGGAAGCACGAGGTTCCCAACCTGTGCTGGCGCGCGAACGAGACGGGCGGCCACTATGCCCGTGCCGTGCTGTCCTACCTGTGGAATCAGGTCGAGCACGGGACCGCGTGCCCCACGGGCATGGCCTACGCGTCGCATGCGGGCTTCGAGGCCGAGCCTGCGCTGGCGATCTGGGCCGAGAAGAGCAAGGGCACGCGCTACGAGTTCAGCCGCCGCGAGGTCGGCGACAAGCCGTCGGTCGTCATTGGCTATGCGATGACCGAGAAGCAAGGGGGCTCGGACCTGCGCGAGACCCAGACCACCGCCCGCTACTCGCAAGCGAGTGACTACCACGGTGCGACGGCGCACTGGTACGAGTTGACCGGCCACAAGTGGTTCTGCTCGGTCCCGCAGTCCGATGGCTTCTTCACGCTGGCCAAGGTCGACGGCGGTGTCACCTGCTTCTTCCTTCCGCGCACGCTGCCCGACGGCAGCTTCAACCGCTTCTTCGTGCAGCGCCTGAAGGACAAGGCCGGCAACAAGTCCAATGCATCGAGCGAAGTCGAATTTGCCGGCACGCTGGCCATCCGCGTTGGCGAGGAAGGCCGCGGCATTCGCGAGATCCTGTCGCATTCGCACCTGACGCGGCTGGACTTCGCCGTCGGTTCGGCGGGGCTTATGCGCCAGGCGCTGACCCTGGCGTTGCGCCACACCACTACCCGCAAGGCCTTCGGCACGCCGATCGCCGAGCGGCCGATGATGGCCAACGTGCTGGCCGACATGGCGGTCGAGGTGGAGGCCGCCACGCTGATGGCCCTGCGCGTGGCCAGGGCCACCGATCGGATGAAGACGGATGAGCACGAGAAGCTGCTCGCCCGTGTCGCTACGCCGGCCGCCAAGTATTTCAACTGCTCGCGCGCTCCGGCCATCGCCAACGAAGCCTTGCAGTGCCACGGCGGCAACGGCTTCATCGAGGAGAACCCGATGGCGCGCGTCTACCGAGAGGCGCCGTTGAACAGCGTGTGGGAGGGCACGGCCAACATGATGTGCATGGACGTCCGCCGCGCGATGATCAGGGACCCGCGCACGATCGACGCGTTGTTCGCGGAGTTGCACCCGCTGAAGGGCCAGGACGGCCACTTCGATGCGCTGGTCGGAGTCACCGAGCGCCTGGTTCGCGAGGCGGTAAACGACGAGTTCCTGGCACGCCCGATGACGGAGAGCGTGGCCCGCTCCCTTCAGGCCGCCGACCTGATGCGCTACAGCACTCCGGAAGTCGTGGGGGCCTTCCTCAGCACGCGTTGCCCAGGCGCGACCGGTGCGTGGGGTTCGATGTTCGGCACCATGGGCCTGACACTCGACAAGACGACAGCGGATCGCATCGTCGAGCGCGCGGACCTGGCGCGCTGACTTCGGGTCGGCCATCTACCTGTCTTCGAACATGAACACGACATCACCCGCGGCCGAAGCCCCAGCGGCCCCGATCACCGTGAGTTCCGGCTACCGCCCGGGCCTAGTCGGTCGGATCGCCGAGATGCACGCGGTCTTCTATGCGCGGCACTCCGGCTTCGGTCAGTATTTCGAGAGCCAGGTCGCCAGCGGTGTCGCGGAGTTCGTGGGACGCCTTGATCAGCCGTGCAACGGGATCTGGGCGGCAATCCACAACGACCGGATCGTGGGCTCGATCGCGATCGACGGCCAGGACCTGGGTGTTGACCATGTGGGCCATGCCCATTTGCGCTGGTTCATCCTCGACGACGATTGCCGCGGCGCTGGCGGCGGGCGTCGGCTGATGCAGGAGGCGATGGCCTTCTGCGACCGTCGTGGGTTCGCCGCGACCCAGCTCTGGACATTCAAGGGCCTGGATGCCGCCAGAAAGCTCTACGAGTCCTTCGGCTTCGAACTGGTCGACGAGACACCCGGCGACCAGTGGGGAAGCACGGTAATGGAGCAGCAGTTCACCCGCGTGGCGCCTGCACACAAGAAGCGGCCTTGACCAGCTTCAACACGTCGCGGAAGCGCGGATGCGCGCAATCCGCCAGCCACTCGAACAGCACCATTTCGTGTGTCACGATCGTGGCGCCGGCTTGCGCCGTCGTCGCTGACCTCGCCGTCGGCCGTGATCAGCGCGGAAACCGGCGAGCGATGCCTGTCAGTCGCCGGCACGTCGTACGCCGCCAAAGCCCAGGTGGTGCATGCATTCCCGAAGGACCAGCAGCCCCGCCGCGGCGTCGCGGCCCGCAGGCAGGCCCGCCGACACTGCCGGATGGCCAAGCGAAACTGTAGCCAGGCGCTGGAAGCTGTCTTCCACCTCGTCGCGCGTGCGTCGGTCGCCATTCGCCCGCAGGTCCAGCTTTGCGCAGAGCCGGGCATTGCGGGTCAGCAGGTCGCCGCGAGCTGCCTGACGCAGGCCGCTGGCAGCCAGCGCGTCCTCAACTCGGTCGATCGCCTGCTCCACTTCGAAGGGATTCGGAGGATCGTGTCGAAAGAGGCCTTCGGCGATGTCGCGCACTCCCACGGCGATCACCACCGCGGGCGCGGCACCGTCCGACGGTGTCGTGCGATGTTCTTCGAGCAGCAGGCTTGTCGCATCGGTTCGCTTCATCGCCCGCTCTCCGCCTGCGCCTCGCCCAGCCGCTGGACGATGGCGTTGACTACACGTCCGTCGATGCCGTGTCCGAGGCCAGCGAAGCGTTCGAGGGTCGATCGAGCTCCCAGGGTGCGCAACTGAGCTTCCGCTTCGACGGCCAGACCGACGGGCATCACGCGGTCCTGCTCGCCATGCATCAGGTTCACGACCGTACCGGCTGGCGCCATGCGCGGTGGCTGCGCGAATCGCCCGGCGATCGCGATCACGCGACGCGCTATCTGTGGTTGCGCCTGCTGCGTCGATTCGAGCGCCATGATGGCGCCCTGCGAGAAGCCGATCAGCGTCGTGCGGGCGGCGGCCACGCCGGTCTGCCGCTGCCAAACGCTGACCTTCTCGATGAACGCCAGCATCGCCGCGGCGACGCGTCCAGGCCGATTGGCCTCGGTGACGCCCTGCACGGAGAACCACTGCCAGCCGGTGCCGAAGTCCGACCGCTGCGACGAACGCACACTGACAACCCAGGCGCTGGGCCGACGCGCTGCCAGCGCTTCGCCGAGCGGGCGCAGGTCTTCAGCACCGGAGCCCACGCCATGGAACAGCAGCAGCAGATCAACGTCTTGCGCTGCCGTCGCATTGGGCCGCTGGATGATCAGGTCGTCATGCATACCAGCGCTCCGATCAGGCAGTAGCGGCTGCGATGCCGAACGCGTATGAGTCCATGGCGAGCACGCCGTGTGTGATGCCACCCTCGATGACCCGCGCGGGCGCGCCACCAGCCGCTGCGCCACCGGCCACCAGCAGCGGCCAGAAGTGCTCCGGCGTCGGGTGGGCGCGCCGCGCATGGGGCGCGTCGTCGAGCGTGCGCTGCAGCCGAACTGCGTCGCCCTGCTCAACCGCCTCGCGCACCCAGGCCGCGAACTCCGCCGCATACGCTTCGTCGTCGCCATGTCCGCTGCGGAACTCGTACAGGTTGTGCGTGAGGCTGCCCGAGCCGACGATCAACACGCCCTCGTCGGCCAGCGGCGCCAGCGCCTGCCCGAAGGCCCAGGCCGATGGCGCATCAAGCCGCGACAGCAACGAGACCTGAAACACCGGCACGTCGGCCGCAGGGAACAGGTGCATCAGCGGCACCCAAGCGCCATGGTCGAGGCCGCGCTGCTCATCGGGCTGGGCCGGCCAGCCAGCGTCCCTCAGTTGCTGCACGGCACGCTGCGCCAGCTCGGCATGGCCGCGCGCCGGGTAGCTCATCCGGTACAGCGCGGTGTCGAACCCGCCGAAGTCGTGGATCGTCGCCGGCTGCACCGCGGTACTCACGCGCGGTGCCGGCGTCATCCAGTGCGGCGAAACGACCAACACGGCCTCCGGGCGCGGCAGCTCGTGGCCCAACGCCGTCAGCCGCGGCCCGGCCAGGCCGGGCTCGAGCGCGAAGGTCGGCGCGCCGTGCGACACGAACAGGCTGGGCAGGCGCGACATCAGCGTGCTCCGGCGATGGCGCGGTCGACCGAGAAGCGGCCCGCACCGCTGAACAGCAGCGATAGCGACGCCGCGAACAGCGCCAGCGCGTACTCGTAGCCGCCGCTGGCGGCAAAGAAGCCCTTGCTCCAATGCACCGCGAAGACGGCAATCAGCATGGCCAACGAGAGCGCCGCCGCAGCCGGACGCACCAGCACCCCGGCGACCAGCGCCAGGCCACCGAAGATCTCGACCAGGCCGGCCAGCAGAGCCATCAGGTAACCCGGGTTCAGGCCGACGGAGCCAAAGAACTGCCCAGTGCCATCGAGGCCATAGCCACCGAACCAGCCGAACAGCTTCTGCGCGCCGTGCGCCGCGAAGATGATGCCGACGGGGATGCGCAGGGCCAGCGCGCCGGCCCCGTTATCGGTGGCCAACACGCGGTTGAAGATTGAGTTGCTCATGAGTCGTCTCCGAATGTCGCGATGAAGAGATCAGGCCTTGCGGATCCAGGTTGGCGCGATCGACGTGCCCAGACCTGCCCCATAGCCGAGGTAGATGTTCAAGCCGGCCAGCGGCTCCAGGTAACGCGCGTTCTTCAAGCCGCCGGCGTCGACGACGTCGAAGCCGATGCTCCGTGCCAATTCGGTCGCGGTCTGCTTGGCGCGCGCGCCGTCGCTGGCGACGAACACCGTGACCTTCTGACCCTTGCCGAGCTCGGCACCTTCGGCCAGCACCGACGCGAACACGGTGTTGAAGCCCTTGACCACTTCCGCACCCGGCAGGGCCTTGGCGATCTCTTCGGCGGCCGAGGTACTGTGGCCCAGCGTCAAGCCCATGTAGTCGGCCGTCAGCGGGTTGGTGATATCGATGACGACCTTGCCCTGCAGGTCACCCACGGACCGCAGCGCGCTCAACGCGTCGGCATAGCCGGTGGCCAGCACGACGGCGTCGGCACCGGCGGCGGCACCGACCGTGGCCACAGCCTTGGCGCCCGGGTTGGCGGCCGCCACCTGCGCCGCCTTGGCGCTGTCGCGCGCGGTCACGCTGACCTGGTGGCCGGCGCGGACGAGTTGCTTGACGAAGGCCGAGCCCATGTTGCCGGCGCCGATGACTGTGACTTTCATGACCTGTCCTCTGGTTGGGTGCAGCGGATTGCTGCGGTGAGGAGGACTTTATAGGTGCGCCAAACAGTTATAAATATTCACTGAGTTGACATACTGTCCCGTGTATCGGGACAATCAGCCGTGGACAAGTTCCAGGAGATGCGTGCCTTCGTCACGGTGGTCGACACCGGCAGCTTTGTGCGCGCCGCCGACGCGTTGAGTTCGTCAAAGACGGCGGTATCGCGACTGGTCGGCGAAATGGAGTCCCGGCTCGGGACGCGGCTGCTGCATCGCACGACCCGCAGGCTGTCGATGACGCCTGAGGGCGAGGTCTTCTACGAGCGCTGCCGGCAGCTGCTCGACAGCGTCGCCGAAGCGGAGGCAGAACTGACCGCCCACTCGGGCGAGGCGATCGGGCAGCTGCGGGTCAACGTGCCGGTCACTTTCGGTCTGCTGCACCTCGCGCCGCTGTGGCCGGCCTTCATGGAGCTGCACCCGAAGGTGGTGCTCGACGTCACGCTGTCCGACCGGCTGGTCGACCTGGTCGACGAAGGCTACGACCTCGCAGTCCGCATCGCGCGGCTGCAGGCATCGACGCTGGTCAGCCGCCAGCTCACGTCGACGCGACTGATCCTGTGCGCTTCACCCGAGTACCTGCGCCGGCGCGGCGTGCCCGATCATCCCACCGACATCGCGCGGCACGCGGTCATCTCGTACACGCTGCTGGCCATGGGCGAGCAGTGGGAGTTCGAAGGCCCCAAAGGCCCGGTCAGCGTGGAGGTCGCGCCGCGCATGCGCACCAACAGCGGCGACACCTGCTGCGCCGCCGCCGTGCAGCATCAGGGCATCGTTCTGCAGCCTTCGTTCCTGGTCGGTGCGCACCTGGCGTCGGGCGCGCTGGTCGAGTTGCTGCCGCAGTACCGCTCGATCGAGCTTGGCGTCTACGCCGTCTACCCGACCCGCAAGCACCTGACACCGAAGGTGCGCGCGCTCATCGACTTCCTCGTGGACGCGTTTCGCATGCGGGCCTGGCCGGGCTGAGACCCCTCCCCACTCATCATCCTCTCACGGGTAACACGACACACGCACGACAACACCGATGCTGTTGGCGTGCCAAAGCAGCGTTCGTCGCCTGCGCCCAAGGCGAAGTGGCATCTGATATTCGACGAGATGGCGACATTTGCTGTTCAGCGAAGATCAGCGGAGCCCAGTTGCGAGGGCAGGACGGCTCTCACCTCTCGATCGCGCGCAGCATCGCGCGCACTGTCACGAGGCAGCCGGCTGAAGGACGCGGATCCTCGGCGCGAGCTTCGCGCGCAGTTCCCGATCCGCGACCCGCATGTCGTACTCGGACTGCAGGTTCAGCCAGAACCTGGGCTCCATGCCGAAAAAGATCCCGAGCCGAAGCGCCGTGTCCGCCGTGATCGGGCGCTGCCCGTTCACGAGTTCGCTGATCCGGCTGGGCGAGACATCAATGTCCGCCGCGAGCTGGCGGGCGCTGATGCCCATGGGCTTCATGAAGTCCTCCAGCAGGATCTCGCCGGGATGAATCTCTTCGAGCAACTTGGGCATGTTTCGAACTCCTAGTGGTAGTCCACGATCTCGACGCTGTGCGCTCCATCCGACTTCCAGACGAAGCAGATTCGCCACTGGTCGTTGACGCGAATGCTGTGCTGGCCCTTGCGATCGGCCTTCAGTGCCTCCAGCTGGTTGCCCGGCGGGATGCGCAGGCTGGCGAGCTCGGTGGCAGCATGGATCTGAAGCAGCTTGCGCCTGGCGACCCGTTCGATGTTGCGGAAGCGGGATACGGCGCGACTATGAAACAAGGCGTCGGTATCGGCGCACGCGAAGGAGCGAATCATGCGGCATTGTGATCCGCAAGATAGGTTCCGTCAAGCGGAACGCCATTGCGGAACTAGGTCGCAGCACGATAGCCCCGCGCTCTAGAGCCAGCAGCCTCGCCGTGAGCGTCCTGAGACAGCGGTATCGATAGGGGTTGGCGGTCGTTCGGACGCTTGTCGAATTCCCACAGCCGTACCCGTCGCGCGGCGAGCCGACACTTTTTCGTGGAAGTCCGTATCTACTACCAAGGACCCGACACGCGTCCCAGTACCCAACGCCACAACCAGACACGAGGAAACGATCAAGATGCTGCCGGACACTTCGTGAGGGGCTTCGCCCGCGTGGCGGTTCCCTTCCATCGCGGCTTGCGCGCCGCCGACGTGACGAGGTTGGAAACGGCCCCGGCGGGCTGTCTCGCCACCCCTACTCCCACTCGATCGTCGCCGGCGGCTTGCTCGAGATGTCGTAGACGACGCGGTTGATGCCGCGCACCTCGTTGGTGATGCGGCTCGATACGCGCGCGAGAAGATCGTGGGGCAACGCGGCCCAGTGGGCGGTCATGAAGTCGGTCGTCTGCACGGCGCGCAGCGCGACGGCGTGCTCGTAGGTCCTGCCGTCGCCCATCACGCCGACCGAGCGCACCGGCAGGAACACGGCGAACGCCTGCGCGACCGCGTCGTACCACGGGCGGCCCGAAGCATCGGTCGCCGCACGCAGCTCGTCGATGAAGATCGCGTCCGCGCGGCGCAGGAGATCGACCCATTCGCCGCGCACTTCGCCGAGGATGCGCACGCCGAGCCCCGGGCCGGGAAACGGGTGCCTCGACACCATGTGCCGCGGCAGGCCGAGCGCCTGCCCGAGCTCGCGCACCTCGTCCTTGAAGAGCTCGCGCAAAGGCTCGAGAAGCTTCAGGTGCAGCGTGTCCGGAAGTCCGCCGACGTTGTGATGCGACTTGATCGTATGCGCCTTGCTGCCCTTTGCCGACGCCGACTCGATGACGTCGGGATAGATCGTCCCCTGCGCGAGCCACTTGACGCCGGACAGCTTCGCCGCCTCGCGCTGGAACACCTCGACGAAGAGGCGCCCGATGGTCTTGCGCTTCGCCTCGGGGTCGGCGATGCCCGCGAGCGCGGCGAGGAACTCGGCGCCGGCGTCGACGTGAACGACGCGCACGCCGAGGTGCGACGCGAACGTCTGCATCACTTCGGCAGCCTCGTTCTGCCGCAAGAGGCCGTGGTCGACGAAGACGCAGACGAGCCGGTCGCCGATCGCGCGGTGGATGAGCGCCGCCGCGACCGACGAGTCGACCCCTCCGGAGAGTCCGAGCAGGACCTCGTCGTCGCCGACGCGCTCGCGGATCGCCGCGATCGCTTCCGGCGCGTAGTCGCGCATGTCCCAGTCGGTGCCGCAGCCGCAGATCTCGTGCGCGAAGCGCGCGAGGATCGCAGCGCCTTGCGGCGTGTGCGCGACCTCGGGGTGGAACTGCACGCCGTAGTAGCCGCGCTTCTCGTCGGCCATCGCGGCGAACTCGGCGGCCGGTGACGATCCGGCGACGACGAACCTCGGCGGCAACGCCACCACCTTGTCGCCGTGGCTCATCCACACGTCGAGGAGTCCCTGCCCTTCGGCGTTGCTGCGGTCCTCGATGCCGCGAAGCAGCCTCGTATGCCCGCGCGCGCGCACCTCTGCGTGGCCGAACTCGCGCTCGCGCCCGGCTTCGACGCGCCCCCCGAGTTCGACCGCCATCGTCTGCATCCCGTAGCAGATGCCGAGCACCGGCACGCCGCTCGTCCACACCGCCGACGGCGCGCGCGGCGAACCGGCTTCGGTCACGCTCGCCGGCCCGCCCGAGAGCACGATCCCGCGCGCGCCGAACGCGCGCACGAAGTCGTCGCCGACGTCGTACGGATGGATCTCGCAGTAGACGTGGCTCTCGCGGAGCCTTCGCGCGATCAGCTGCGTGTACTGCGCGCCGAAGTCGAGGATCAGGATCCTCGCGTGGGAGGAAGAGGCCACCGGCTATTCGACGCGGTAGTTCGGCGCTTCCTTGACGATCTGCACGTCGTGGACGTGCGATTCGCGCACCCCGGCGAACGTGATCTCGACGAACTCTCCTCGCGACGAGAGCTCCTCGACGGTCGCGCAGCCGCAGTAGCCCATCGACGCACGCAGCCCGCCCATCAGCTGCGCGATCACCGGCGCGAGCGCGCCCTTGTACGGAACGCGCCCCTCGATCCCTTCGGGCACGAGCTTCTCGGCCGCGCCCTCGCCTTCGGCGTCCTGGAAATAGCGGTCGGCGCTTCCCTGCTGCATCGCGCCGAGCGAGCCCATGCCGCGGTAGCTCTTGTACGAGCGGCCCTGGTAGAGCTCGATTTCTCCGGGAGATTCCTCGGTGCCGGCGAGTAGGCTCCCAAGCATCACCGCCGAGGCACCCGCGGCGATCGCCTTCGCGATGTCGCCCGAGTAGCGGATGCCGCCGTCGGCGATGATCGGCACGTCGCGGCCGGCCACGCCGTCGAGCGCGTCGCGGATCGCCGTGATCTGCGGCACGCCGACGCCAGCGACGATGCGCGTCGTGCAGATCGATCCGGGGCCGATGCCGATCTTGACCGCGTCGGCGCCGTGATCGGCGAGCGCCTGCGCGCCGGCCGCGGTGGCGACGTTGCCGCCGATCACCTGCACCTGCGGATGGCGCTTCTTGATCTCGCGCACACGCTCGAGCACGCCCTGTGAGTGACCGTGCGAGGTATCGACGACGATGACGTCGGCGCCGGCCGCGACCAGCGCCTCGACGCGCTCGTCGGTGTCCGCCCCGGTGCCGACCGCGGCACCTGCACGGAGCCTGCCGTGCTCGTCCTTGCACGCGCCCGGGTGCTCGGTCGCCTTCAGGATGTCCTTGACGGTGATGAGTCCGCGCAGTTCGCGCTCGGGGCTCACGACCAGCACGCGCTCGAGGCGATGGCGGTGCATCAGCTCCTTCGCGGCGTCGAGCTCGGTGCCCTCGGGAACGGTCACCAGACGCTCGCCGGGGGTCATGATCGCCGACACCGGCTGGTCGAGGTTGGTCTCGAACCTGAGGTCGCGGTTGGTGACGATGCCGACCACGCGCCTCCCCTCGACGACGGGCAGGCCGGAGATCCGGTGCTGGCGCGTCAGCGCGAGCACCTCGCGCACCGACATCGAGGGTGGAACCGAGATCGGATCCTTGACGACTCCGCTCTCGAAGCGCTTGACCTTCGCCACCTCGGCGGCCTGGCGTGCGGGAGTCAGGTTCTTGTGGATGATGCCGAGGCCCCCCTCCTGCGCGATGGCGATCGCGAGGCGCGCATCGGTGACGGTGTCCATCGCCGCCGAAAGCAGCGGAATGTTCAGCGTGATCTGGCGCGTGAGACGGGTGACGAGCGAAACGTCGCGGGGAACGACGGTGGAGTGGGCGGGAACGAGGAGTACGTCGTCGAACGTCAGTGCCTTGCGGACGACACGCATCGATTCCTCCGGGGCGCAAAAAGCGATTATACCGGGGTGCCCGAAGCCCTCCGGCGCCGATGTCGCCGATCCCGCGCTGGCGTCGCGGCGACACCTGCGGGACCGCAGGCGCCGTTCAGCGGCCCGGACGATTGACTCGGGCGAGGCCGCCGAGGTACCTTGCCAATGTCATAAAACATGGGGCAAACCGATGCTTCGACCGCTATCGCTCGTGGCTGCCGGTCTCGCACTCGCCATCGGGACGGCGACTCCCGTCGCGGCTGCAGTCTACAAGTGGACCGACTCGCAGGGACGCGTCGTCTACTCCGACCAGCCTCCGCCGCCGAGCGTGACAGGCGCCGAACTCAAGGCGCCGCCGCCGCCCGCCAACCCGAATGCCGCCAAGGAGCTCGCCCAGCAGGAAGCCGCCTATCAGAAGCGAACGTCGGACGCGGCGACCGCGCAGGCGGCCGCCGCGAAGGCCCGCGCCGACGAAGCCGACCATGCGCACGGCTGCGCGATGGCCAAGTCGACGCTGCTGCAGCTCGCCGACGGGTCGGTACCGATTACGCGCTACGGCGCGAACGGTCAGCGCGAGACGATGAGCGACGCGGCGCGCACCCAGGAACAGGCGCGCGTCACCGCGTGGATGCGCGACAACAAGTGCCCCGGCTGACCGTGTTCACTCCTGCGCCTTCTTCTCGAGCATCGCCTGGTTGATCGTCACCTTGGTGGCGGCGCGCAGGCTCTCGACGTAAGCCCGCATCAATTCCTGCCCTGCCTCGGCGCCGACGCTCGTCGCCGCCTCGGTGACCGTGGCCGGAGGGGGTGCCGGCCCGTCGGTCACCTTGTCGATCCGGTAGATCGCGAAATCGCCGTCGGCGCGCGGCGAGCCGACGTAGGCCGGAAGCCTGGCCCGGTCGGCTTCGAAGATCATCGTCACCGCGTCGGGCGCGAAATCGGCTGACGGCTTCGAACGCGTCAGGCCGACCGCCTTGCCGAAGGTCACACCGGTCGCCGCGTCGCCCTTGGCGAGCAGCGCCAGCTTCGCCTCGCCGTCCTTCTTCGCCTCAGCCGCGGCGCGCTCCTGCGTCAGCCGCTTGCGGATGTCGTCCTGCACGCCGGCGAGCGGCTTCGGCGCCGCCGGCTTGTATTCGACGACGCGGCCGGACATCAGCGTGTTGGGCGACACCTCGATCGCCTCGGTGTTGCGCTTCGCCTGGATCGAATCCGGCGAGAAGATCGCCTTCACGAACTTCGCGTTGCCGAGGGCCAGCGCCTGGATCTGCGCGCGCGTCATCAGGCCGGTAGTCTTCACCTCGAGACCGAGCGCCTTCGCCGGGCCGGTGAGCGAATCGGCCTGCTCGTAGACGGCATTCTGGAACTGCTCGGCGAGCGAGGCGAACTTGTCTGCCGCCTTCTGCTTGCGAAGATCGGCCTCGATGCGCGCCTTCACCTCGTCGAGCGACTGCACGTGGGCGGGTGTGATTCCGGTGACCTTGATCACGTGGTAGCCGAAGTTGGTCTCGACCGGGCCGACGATGTCGCCGACCTTGGCGCCGAACACCGCGTCCTCGAACGGCTTGACCATCGAGCCGCGAGCGAACGACCCGAGCTCGCCGCCCTGCGCGGCCGAGCCCGGATCCTGCGAATACTCCTTGGCGAGCGCCGCGAAATCGTCCGGATGCGCGCGTGCCTTGGCGAGGATCTCCTCGGCCTTCTGCTTCGCCGCCGCCTTGTCGGCGGCGCTCGCGTCGGGCTTGACGGCGATCAGGATGTGCGACGCCTGCCGCTCTTCCTGCGTCGTGTACTGCCGCTTGTTCGTTTCGTAGACCTGCTTCACCTCATCCGGAGTCACCGTCATCTGTGCGGCGAGGTCGCTCTGCGACAGGATCAGGTACTCGATCTTCGCCTGCTCCGGCGTCTCGAACAGGTTGCGGTGGCTGTCGTAGTACGCCTTGACGTCGGCGTCGCTCACCTTGATCGCGGCGGCGAGCGGTGCGGCGGCGATGGTCGCCGTCGCCACCGTGCGCGTCTGGTCGAGGAGCGCGAGGTAATGCGCAACGGTCGATTTCGCGGCAAAGCTCGCGCCGACGACCGGTTGCTGGAGCTGGTTCAGCACGAGCTCGCCGCGCACGCGCTGCTCGAATCCCAACGGGGACATGCCCTGCCCCGCGAGAACCTCCGCGTAGCGCGTCGCCGAGAAGCGGCCGTCGACCTGGAACGGCGCGAGGCCGCCGATGAACCGGCGAAGCTCGACGTCGCTGATGCTGAAGTGCTCTGAACGTGCCTGGTTCTCGAGCAGCCGCTGGTCGATCAGCTGGTTGAGGAGGTCATAGCGGACCGCGGGGTTGTCGAGCATCGCCGGATCGAACTTGCCGCCGAGCGCCTGGCGCAGCCGCTGCTCCTGGCCGCGCAGCGCATCGTCGAAGTCGGTCTGTGCGATCTTGTTCCCGCCGACGTCGGCGACGCTGTCGCTGCCGCTGTGGCTCGTGAAGTACTGGTAGGTGCCGAAGAACACGAACGGCAGCGTGACGAGCCCCATGATGATCTGGGCGAGGTTCTTGTGCCGGTGGAGGAGATCGAACATGGCGGAGTCGGGAACGGGGCTGAGGTGGCGCCCGGGCGCTATGAAAAAGGGCGAACTCGCGTTCGCCCCTCAGGTGCCGGAATGCTGGCGGAGTGGACGGGACTCGAACCCGCGACCCCCGGCGTGACAGGCCGGTATTCTAACCAACTGAACTACCACTCCCTCGTGCAAAGCCGCTGCGCGATGCCTGCCATCCGTCCCGTCGCGCATTGGTGGGTGCTGACGGGATCGAACCGCCGACATTCGCCTTGTAAGGGCGGCGCTCTACCGCTGAGCTAAGCACCCGGTCACCACGGCCTGAGCGCTGCGAAGTCGATCAGTTTAATGCATCCTTCAGGGCTTTGCCAGCGCGAAACTTCGGAACCTTGGCCGCCTTGATGCGGATCGACGCACCGGTGCGCGGGTTGCGCCCGGACCGCGGGCTGCGCCTGCCGACGTAGAACGATCCAAAGCCGACGAGCGTCACCATGTCGCCCTTGCGCAGCGACGTCTTGATCGCCCCGACGGTCGCGTCGAGCGCGCGTCCGGCGGCCGCCTTCGAAATGTCCGCATGACGAGCGATCGCGTCGATCATCTCTGACTTGTTCACCTGACGTCCTTTCCCGAAATGAGTGTCCCCGCCGGCGCGCGCGGCTCAGTGCTTGATCACCGCGCTCTTGTCGTCGGCGGGCGCCGCCGGCGGCACCGCCGGAGGCTCGACCTTCACGGCCTCGCCCTCGAGAGGCGTCGGCAGGTGCTCGAGCGCGCGCTCGAGCACCTGCTCGATCCAGCGCACCGGGACGAGCTCGAGCCGGTTCTTGATCTCGTCGGGAATCTCGACGAGATCCTTGACGTTCTCCTCCGGAACCAGCACGGTCTTGATGCCGCCGCGCCCGGCGGCGAGGAGCTTCTCCTTCAGCCCGCCGATCGGCAGCACTTCGCCGCGCAGCGTGATCTCGCCGGTCATCGCGACGTCGCAGCGCACCGGGATGCCGCTTAGGACCGACACCATCGCGGTGACGATCGCCGCGCCCGCCGACGGACCATCCTTCGGCGTCGCGCCCTCCGGAAGGTGCACGTGGAGGTCGGTCTTCGTGTAGAAATCGGCCGCGATGCCGAGCTGCTTCGAGCGATGGCGCACCACCGAGAGCGCCGCCGCGATCGACTCGTTCATCACCTCGCCGAGCTTGCCGGTCGACGTCGTCTTGCCCTTGCCCGGAAGCGACACCGCCTCGATTGTCAGGAGGTCGCCGCCGACCTCGGTCCAGGCAAGCCCGGTGACCTGCCCGACCTGGTTGCGCTTCTCGGCCATGCCGTAGTTGAAGCGGCGCACGCCGAGATACTTGTCGAGGTTCTTCGAGCTCACGTCGACCGGGCCGCGCGTCTTGCGCGGTTTGCCCTCGCTCTGCTTCAGGAGCAGCGCCTTCACGACCTTGCGGCAGATCTTGCTGATGTCGCGCTCGAGATTGCGCACGCCCGACTCGCGCGTGTAGTAGCGCACGATGTCGCGCAGCGCACTCTCGGCGACGTGCAGTTCGTCGGGCTTGAGGCCGTTGTTCTTCATCTGCTTCGGCAGCAGGTATTGCTTCGCGATCGCGATCTTCTCGTCCTCGGTGTAGCCCGAGAGCCTGATCACCTCCATGCGGTCGAGCAGCGGCGCCGGGATGTTCATCGTGTTCGCGGTCGCCACGAACATGACGTCGGAGAGGTCGTACTCGACCTCGACGTAATGGTCGACGAACGTGTTGTTCTGCTCGGGGTCGAGCACCTCGAGCAGCGCCGACGACGGGTCGCCGCGGAAGTCCTGCCCCATCTTGTCGACCTCGTCGAGCAGGAACAGCGGGTTGCGCACGGCGACCTTGCTCATGTTCTGCAGGATCTTGCCGGGCATCGAGCCGATGTAGGTGCGGCGATGGCCGCGGATCTCGGCCTCGTCGCGCACGCCGCCGAGGCTCATGCGAACGAACTTGCGCCCGGTCGCGCGGGCGACCGACTGCCCGAGCGATGTCTTGCCGACACCGGGCGGGCCGACGAGGCAGAGGATCGGCCCCTTCAGCCGGTCGACGCGCTGCTGGACAGCGAGGTACTCGACGATGCGCTCCTTCACCTTCTCGAGGCCGTAATGGTCGGCGTCGAGCACCTTGACCGCGTTGGCGAGATCCTTGCTGATCTTCGTCTTCTTGCGCCAGGGGAGCGCGAGCAGCGTGTCGACGTAGTTGCGCACGACGGTCGCCTCGGCCGACATCGGCGACATCATCTTCAGCTTCTTCAACTCGGCGAGAGCCTTGGCCTCGGCCTCCTTCGACATCTTCGCCGCCTTGACCTTCTTCTCGATCTCCTCGAGGTCGGCCGATTCGTCGCCTTCGCCGAGCTCCTTCTGGATCGCCTTCACCTGCTCGTTCAGGTAGTACTCGCGCTGGCTCTTCTCCATCTGCCGCTTGACGCGGCCGCGGATGCGCTTCTCGACCTGGAGGATGTCGACCTCTCCCTCGAGGAGCCCAAGAAGGTGCTCGAGGCGCTTGCCGACGCCGCTCATCTCGAGGATCTGCTGCTTCTGCTCGAGCTTCAGCGGAAGGTGCGCGGCGATCGCATCGGCGAGCCTGCCGCCGTCGTCGATGGCCGACATCGACGTCAGGATCTCGGGCGGGATCTTCTTGTTGAGCTTCACGTACTGGTCGAAGTGCGTGAGGAGCGCGCGGCGCATCGCCTCGACCTCGTGCGCCGTGCCCGGCTCGCCGGCGATCGGCTCGACGCGCGCCGCCATGAACTCGCCGCGCTCGTCGACGCCGAGGATGCGCGCACGCTGCGTGCCCTCGACCAGCACCTTCACGGTGCCGTCGGGGAGCTTCAGCATCTGCAGGACCGTGGCGATGCTGCCGATGCCGTAGAGGTCGTCGGCGACCGGGTCGTCCTTCGCCGCCTGCTTCTGCGCGACGAGCAGGATGTGCTTGCCCGCGTCCATCGCGACGTCGAGCGCCTTGATCGACTTCGGGCGACCGACGAAGAGCGGGATCACCATGTGCGGGAAGACCACCACGTCGCGCAGGGGAAGCAGCGGAAGCGCGCTCAGGCTGTCGGGGGGAATCGTGTCGTCGGGCATGCGTACCTCGGGGATAAGCGTCCGATTGGAGATGGGGGCCGGCCGGCGAAACGCAACGCTCGCCGGCGCCCGCAAGGCATAGACCATGCCGGCGCAAGGGTCTCGCGCCGGGGCTCAGGGTGGATTATGCCGGATCGGCGTTCGGCGACCGCCTGCTTGCGCTGCTTCGACCCGATCCCGATCGCACTCGAACAACTCATGCCGACGCCCATAGGGCTCGGATCGGAACGGCGAAGAGCCCCTCTCCGAACCCGACGCAAGCGTCACCGTCGTAGAGCACGACCCCAGCCGCGAAGCGTCCACCGAGGGTCGCGCGCAGCTTGCGAAGGCCGCGGAAATCCGTGGCAGTCACGGTGGCCGCTGCCTTCACTTCGACGCCCGCGACGTCGCCACCACTGCGTTCCATCACGAGGTCTACCTCGACTCCGTCCTTGTCCCGGAAGTGATGAAAGCGGATGTCGTCGTCGCGCCAGCTCGCCTGCCGTCGCAGTTCCTGGAACGCGAATGTCTCCGATAACTGGCCGAGCATGCCGCGATCACGCCAGAGCGCATCGGCGTCTATCCCGAGTAGCGCGCAGGCAACGCCCGTGTCGCTGACATGCAGCTTGGGGGACTTCACCAGCCGGCTCAGTCTGTTGCTGTGCCACGGCGGCAGCGACTCGACCAGGAACACCCGCTCCAATAAGTTGACGTAATCCTTGATCGTCGGGCGACTGAGCTGAAACGGCGCAGCCAGGTCGCTCACATTGAGCAGTCGCGCGGTCTGGCCGGCAGCGACGCCGAGCAGTCTTGGAAGCACTTCCAGAGACGCAATGCGGGCCAAGGTCGCTACGTCGCGCTGAACCAACGCCTCGATGTAATCGCGGTACCAAGCCGCGCGGCGACGTGGGAACGGCCGCGCGAGGGCGGCCGGGTATCCCCCAGCGACGATCCGCTCGGCCAGCTCCCGACCAAGCCGCCCGTGATGTCGGACCTTGAATCGTCCCTCGAACAGAATATCGAGGAACGCCGGCTCCCGTCCCGCCAGCTCGCACTGCGCCAGCGGGTGCAGGCGCTGGATCGCCATCCTCCCTGCCAGTGAATCCGCAAGGCGCGGGACGAACAGCACGTTCGCCGAACCCGTGAGCAGGAACCGGCCGGCACGGCGATCACGGTCAACGGTCGCCTTGATCGCTGTGAAGAGCGCCGGTATCCGCTGCACCTCGTCGAGAATCGTGCGCTCAGGCAGATCGGCAATGAAGCCCACCGGATCGGCAGAAGCCGCCTCGAGGGCGACTGCCTCGTCGAAATTGAAGTAGGCGTAGCCCCGCTTGCGACCGAGCATCTGCGCCAACGTCGTCTTGCCACACTGCCGCGGGCCGTGGATCAGTACGACAGGGGAATCGTCGAGCGCCTGTTCCAGCGCCGGGGCCGCGAATCGCGGATGTAGGAGCTCGCGCGACATTGCAGCCGATCATAAGGTTATGGTCCGGCCAATTGCAACTACTACTGTCGGCCAGTTGAAACTATGGATCGACCCTTTCGCGCCGTTGCCTCCGATCACCTCACCGAATCGGCAGACGGGGGTGCGGGAAAGTCCGAGCGCGAGCGCCTGCCGCAGCGGGTGGCGCCGCGAGCGAGTTCCGATAGGATCATCACGCCGCTGAATTGGTCGAGCGACGTCGCGCCGGGCACCCGCAGGCAGGCGTTTGCGGACATTCGAGCACTTTCCCGCACCGCACCCACCGTCCGGGTAGCGCGAAGCGACCGAACGGCTATTTCGCGGACGCGGCGACCTTCGGCGTGTCGGCGAACATCAGGAGCGGCTTGCCATCGTTGGCGATCGTCGACTCATCGACGACCACGCGCGAGAGATTGGCGAGCGACGGCAGGTCGTACATGACGTCGAGCAGCACCTGCTCGAGGATCGAGCGCAGGCCGCGCGCGCCGGTCTTGCGCGCGAGCGCCTTGCGGGCGATCGCCCGCAGTGCGAGCTCGCGCACTTCGAGCTCGACGTTCTCCATGCGGAACATCTTCTGGTACTGCTTGATCAGCGCGTTCTTCGGCTCGACCAGGATCTCGACCAGCGCCTCCTCGTCGAGCTCGTCCAGGGTCGCCACGACCGGCAGGCGTCCGACGAACTCGGGAATCAGGCCGAACTTGATCAGGTCCTCGGGCTCGGTCTCGCGCAGCAGCACCGCGACGCTCTTGCGGTCGTCGGGCGAGGCGACCTCGGCCTCGAAGCCGATGCCGGTCTTCGCCGTGCGCTGGCGGATGATCTTCTCGAGCCCGTCGAAGGCGCCGCCGCAGACGAAGAGGATGTTCGTGGTGTCGACCTGCACGAACTCCTGGTTCGGATGCTTGCGCCCGCCCTGCGGCGGCACGCTGGCGATCGTTCCCTCGATCAGCTTGAGGAGCGCCTGCTGGACGCCCTCACCCGACACGTCGCGCGTGATCGACGGGTTGTCGCTCTTGCGCGAGATCTTGTCGATCTCGTCGATGTAGACGATGCCGCGCTGCGCCTTGTCGATGTCGTAGTCGCACTTCTGCAGCAGCTTCTGGATGATGTTCTCGACGTCCTCGCCGACGTAACCCGCCTCGGTCAGCGTCGTCGCATCGGCGATGACGAACGGCACGTCGAGAAGCCGCGCCAGCGTCTGCGCGAGCAGCGTCTTGCCCGATCCGGTGGGACCGATCAGGAGGATGTTCGACTTCGCGAGCTCGACGTCGTCCTCCTTCGCACCGGCATCGAGGCGCTTGTAGTGGTTGTACACCGCCACCGAGAGGATCTTCTTCGCCGGCTCCTGTCCGATCACGTACTGATCGAGGATCTGCCGGATCTCGTGCGGGGTCGGCAGCTTGCTGCGGTCCGCGCGCGCGGCCTCGCCCGCCGACCCTTCCTCGCGGATGATGTCGTTGCAAAGCTCGATGCACTCGTCGCAGATGAACACCGACGGCCCGGCGATCAGCTTGCGCACCTCGTGCTGGCTCTTGCCGCAGAACGAGCAGTAGAGGAGCTTGTCGCCGGAGGAGGTCTTGTCGGCCATCAGGGTCGATGTTTCGCTGGGCAGGTCCCTGCGGAGGACTCTACCCGGCAGTTGCCCTTTTTTGCAAGACTTTGTCGACTAGCCCGTACTCCCGGGCCTGCTCGGCGGTCAGAAAATTGTCACGCTCGGTGTCGCGCGCGATCTGCTCGACCGGCTTGCCGGTGTGGACGGCCATCAGCTGGTTGAGCCGCTGGCGCAGGCTCAGGATGTACTTGGCGTGGATCTCGACATCGGACGCCTGGCCCTGGAAGCCACCCAGCGGCTGGTGGATCATGACATCGGAATTGGGCAAGGCGTAGCGCTTGCCCTTCGCGCCGGCGGCGAGAAGGAAGGCTCCCATCGACGCCGCCATCCCGACGCAGAGCGTCGACACGTCGGGCTTGATGAACTGCATCGTGTCGTAGATCGCGAAGCCTGCGGCAATCGAGCCGCCCGGCGAATTGATGTAGAAATGGATGTCCTTGTCCGGGTTCTCGGACTCGAGGAACAGCATCTGCGCGACGACGAGGTTCGCCGTCGCCTCGTTGACCGGCCCGACCAGGAACACGACGCGCTCCTTCAGCAGGCGCGAGTAGATGTCGTACGCGCGCTCGCCGCGTCCGCTCTGCTCGATCACCATCGGGATCAGGCCCAGTCCTCTCGGTTCTTCCATCGTCTGCCTTCGTCTGTGGTTCGTCCGGGCGCTGCCGCGCCGCTCAGCCGTTGCCGCGCGGCCCCATCACCGCTTCGAACGCCGCCGGCTCGTCGGTCACCTTCGCGCGTGCGAGGACCCAGTCGACGACATTCTGCTCGAGCACCGCGGCCTCGAAATCGCCGAGACGCTCGGGCTTTTCGTAGTGCCAGCGTATCACGGCATCGGGCTGCTCATAGGACTGTGCGCTCTCGTGCACGAGTTCCTTCACCTGCTCGGGCCGCGCTTCGAGATGCTCGGTCTTCACGAGCTCGGCCATCATCAGCCCGAGCGCTACGCGCTGCTCGGCCTGCGGCCTGAATACGTCGACGCCGACTGCGAGATCCTCGGGCTTGACGCCGGGCTGGTCGCGCATGCTGGCGATGGTGCGGTCGTGCAGCAACCTCGCCTCGGCGTCGACGAGCGCCTTCGGCAGCGGGAACTGCGCGACCTTCGCGAGCCCGGCGATCACCTGCTCCTTCACCAGCGCGGCGACCTTGCGCTTGAGTTCGAGACGCAGGTTGGCCGCGACCTCGGCGCGCAGGCCCTCGACCTCGCCACTCGCGACGCCGAAGGCGCGCACGAAGTCGGCGTCGAGCGCCGGCAGCTGGATCTCCTCGACCGCGAGCATCCTGAGCGCGAACTGCGCCTCCTTCCCCGCCACCTCGCGTCCGTGGTAATCGTCGGGAAAGCGCAGCGGGAACGTTTTCTGCTCACCTGCCGACATGCCGGTCATCGCCTTGTCGAACTCCGGCAGCATCCGCCCTTCGCCGAGCTCGATCGCAAAGTCGTGCGCCTGGCCGCCGGCGAACTCGACCCCGTCGATCGTGCCGGTGAAATCGACGCGGACGCGGTCGCCGCCCTGCGCCGGGCGCGCGGCCGGCACGTAGGTCGCACGCTGCCGGCGCAGGATCCCGATCGTGCGGTCGATGTCCGCCGCGGTCACCTCGGTCACCGGCCGCCGCACGACGATCTGCGACAGATCGCCGAGCCTGACTTCGGGATAGACCTCGAACACTGCGGAGAATTCGAGTGCGCCCTGCGCGACCCCGGCCGAGTTCGGCTCGATGCGCGGCGTGCCCGCAATGCGCAGGTGCTCCTTCTGCACCGCCTCGTTGAAGCGCGACCGCACGGCGTCGGAGATGACGTCCGAGCGGACCTGCGGGCCGTACTGGCGCGCAATGATCGTGACCGGTACCTTGCCCGGACGAAAGCCCGCGATCTTCGCCGTCCGGGCGAGATTCGACAGGCGCTTCGTGACCTCGCCCTCGATATCCGCCACCGGAACCGCAACGCTCAACCTGCGCTCGAGGTCGCCAAGCGTTTCGACTATGGTCTCCATGCGACGCCAATCCTCGCTCGATGATGATCCGTTGTGATGGTGCGAAAGGGGGGAGTCGAACCCCCACGGGTCACCCCGCCAGCTCCTAAGGCTGGTGCGTCTACCAGTTCCGCCACTTTCGCAGCCGCGAACGCGCTGCCGCCCGCGCGGTGACGCTGCACCGAGTCTTCTAGTATAACCGACCGCTCCTCCCCTCGGAGGCGCACCATCGGGACGCTGCGATGACCCCGGACGAGTACTGCCGCGAGCGTGCCGCACCGCGCGGTTCGACGCTGCACTATTGCCTGCGGCTCGTGCCGGCCGATCGGCGCCGCGCAGTCATCGCGATCCAGGCGCTTGGACGCGAGCTCGACGATGCCGCCCGGTTGAGCAGCGACGCAGGGGTGGCCCGCGTCAAGCTCGCCTGGTGGCGCGGCGAGGTCGGCACCATCCACGCGGGCAAGCCGTCGCATCCGGTCGCCCTCGCACTGCAGGCCGCCCCCGCCGCTCGATCGCTCGCTCGGGCCGACCTCGAGGCCGTCGTCGACGGCGCCGAACGCGACGTCGAGCACCGGCCGTTTGCGGACTTCGCCGCGCTCGAAGCGCACTGCGCACGCACCGCGGGCGTCGTCGCGACGCTGTCGGCGATGGCGCTCGGCCGCCGCGATGCGGCCGCGCTCGGCCGGGTGCGCGAGCTCGCGGTCGCGGCGAGGCTGGTCGAGGTCGTTCGCGACGTCGGAAGCGACGCACGCCAGAACCGTGTCATGATCCCGCAGGACGATCTCGCGCGCTTCGGCGTCGCCGCGGCGGACATCCTCGCGCGGCACACCTCGCAGTCCTTCACGGCACTGATGGCGACCGAAGCTTCGCGCGTGCGCGAACGCTGCGATCGCGCGGCGGCCGGCATCGAGTCCGGCGACCGGTCCGCGCTGGGACCGTGGCTCGCCGCCTTGGCGATCGGGCGCGCCCTCCTCGGCGAGATCGAGCGCGATGGCTACCGGGTGCTCGAGCACCGCATCGCTCTGACGCCGCTGCGCAAGCTCCTGATCGCTACGCGTGCGTTGCGCGGCGCCCGGCCGCGCTGCGAATGAGGCGCTGCTGCTCGCGGTTCCATTCGCGCTCGCGGATGGCCGCGCGCTTGTCGTGCTGCTTCTTGCCGCGCGCCAGTCCGATCGCGAGCTTGACCCGTCCCTTCGCGTAGTGCAGGTCGAGCGGCGTCAGCGTGTACCCCGCCCGCTCGACCTTGCCGATCAGCGTGTTGATCTCCTCGCGATGAAGGAGCAGGCGGCGGGTCCGCGTCGGATCGGGATGGACGTGCGTCGAGGCGGTCGCAAGCGGCGAGATGTGCGCACCGATCAGCATCAGCTCGCCCCCCTTCACCACCACGTAGGCCTCCTTCAGGTGCGCCCGGCCGCCGCGCACCGCCTTCACCTCCCAGCCTTCGAGCGCGATCCCGGCCTCGAACCGTTCCTCGATAAAATAATCGTGGAATGCCTTGCGATTCTCGACGATCGACATGATGGATCATCCGGCGGGGGTGCGCCCCCCTCACGGCAGCGCATGAAGCAGCGAGCACGGCCCGCGCATTCTACCTGCCGGGCGCAGGCGCGCTGCACGCGCGGCACCGGCCAGTCCGCGCACGACGGGGACCCTCGATGCAGCGCGTGAACCGCTCGGTGCTGGTGCCCTACCGCGCAGCAAGCATGTTCGATCTCGTCGACGACATCGAGGCCTATCCACGCTTCCTGCCGTGGTGCGCGGGCGCGCGGGTGCTCGAGCGCGGCGAATCGTCGAAGACCGCGCGCATCGACATCGACTACCACGGCGTGCGGGCGCATTTCACCACGCGCAACGTCGACACGCCCTCCGAGCTCATCGTGATCACGCTGACCGACGGCCCGTTTCGCGCCCTCCACGGCGAGTGGCGCTTCGTCGCACTGTCGGATGCGGGTTGCCGGGTGGACTTCGAGCTCGCGTGGGAATTCGCGACCCACGTGCTCGAGCGCGCGGTCGGCCCGGTGTTCGGGCACATCGCGCGCACCTTCATCGACGCCTTCGTTCGCCGCGCCGAGACGTTGAACGCGCCGCACGGGCCCGTCCGGTGAGAGTCGAGGTGGCCTGGGTCGGGGACGCCTTCAGCGCATGCGTTGCGCTCGATCTCGCGCGCGGGGCGCGGGTGGCCGACGCCGTGGCCGCCTCGCGGCTCCTCGAGCGCGTCGGCCTGCCCGCGGAAGAGCTCGCCTACGCCGTATTCGGCCGTACGGCGGCGGCGGATCGCCCGCTCGCCGACGGGGATCGCGTCGAGATCACGCGACCGCTCGTCGCGGATCCGGCGACGCGCAGGCGCTGCCTGGCAAAGGGGGGCCGGGGGTTGCGCTGAAGCGCGATTCGTGGACAATCGCGCGGTGCCCGCCGCCCATCCCCCCGGAGCCGTGCCCGCCGTGCCGCGCCTGAAGACGGGGCTGTCGGCGTCGCGCGCCGGGCGCATGCCGCGCGCGGGGCGCCCCCGCCGGTCGGTCGGCGCCGTCGTCGCGGCGCTCGCGCTCGGCCTCTACAGCGTTTCCGGCATCGCCGGCGAGCAGTCTGCCGACCGATCCCTCGCGGCGATCGCGCGCGCGTCGATTTCGGCGGCCGCGTCCCAGGCGCTGCAGAGCGCCGAGACCGTCGCGAGCTTTGCGCTGTCGCTCGTCGGCATCGATTACCGCTGGGGGGGCACGACGCCCGCGCAGGGATTCGACTGCAGCGGCCTCATCCGCTACGTGTTCCAGGAGACCACCGGAGTCGCGCTGCCGCGCACCGCGCGCAGCCTCGCCTCGCTCGGTGCCCGCGTGACGCGAAGCGAACTCGTTCCGGGCGATCTCGTGTTCTTCAACACGCGCCATGCCGCCTTCTCGCACGTCGGCATCTACCTGGGCAACGACCGGTTCATCCACGCGCCGAGCCGCGGCGGCGAGGTCGGCGTTGCCGTCCTGTCGTCTGCGTATTGGAAGAAGCGCTACGACGGAGCGCGGCGATTGGTCGGCGTGCTTCCCGCGCTCGTGCCGCAGGTCGTCTCGACCGCGTGGGCGGCGGACGCCGAAGCGTCATCGGCCAACCGCGCGAGCGTGCCGCCCGCGCCGCCGCAGCCCGATGCGGTTGCGATCGAGCGGCTGGCCGCAGACACCCCAGCCGCTGCGGACGCGGATTCCGCGCCGATCTCCTCGCACCTCTCCGACGACCAGCCCTGATTTCGCCGAAGGGCAGGCGCAGGCGCTACTGCGTCGCACCGGCCCGGCGCAGGAGGTCGGCAACGTCGGTCTCGTTGCCGGCGATCGCCCAGGACAGCGCAGTTGCGCCGTTCTCGTTGCGGTGCCTGACGTCGGCGCCGCGCTCGATCAGCAGCCGTGCCGTCGCCGGGTGGTGCTCGTGGATCGCCATCATCAGCGCGGTCGTGCCGTTGGGTGACTCGGCATCGAGGTTGGCGCCGTGGTCGATCAGGAAGTCCACGACGTCGTCGTGGCCCCCGGTGGCTGCGTAGATGAGCGGGGTCCAGCCGTCCGGGTTCAACTGCGCGCCGCGGCCCTGCAGCGCGCTCACCGCAGGCAGGCTTCCCTTCAGCGCCGCCAGCATCAGCGGCGTGTCGCCCCAGCGATTGGCGAGATTCGGCTTCGCGCGGGCGTCGAGGAGCGCAATCACCGTCGCCGCGTAGCCGTTGCGCGCGGCGATGCAGAGCATCGTCTCGCCGTCCTGGTCGACCGAGTCGGGATCCATTCCGCGCGCGAGCAGCGCCTTCACCTCGTCGACGCGGTCGTTGGCGACCGCGGCAGTGAGGTCGGCGAGCAGGTCCGCCGACGCCCCACGCCCGATCACGAGGCAAGCGAGACCGAGCGCTCCGGCGAGCATCCTGCGGCGCGTCATGCCGCGATCACGGTCAGTGGACATCGGACAAGTCTCGCGCATCGGCCTCGATTCCGAACAGTCGGAAGAAATTGGCCGAGGTGGCGGCTGCGACCACCTCGACCGTCACGCCGCGCAGGCGGGCGATCTCCTCGGCGACGTGCCGCACCCACGCCGGCTGGTTGCGCTTGCCGCGCCACGGGACGGGCGCGAGGTACGGACTGTCGGTCTCGACCAGCATCCGGTCGAGCGGAACCCGCTTCGCGACGTCCTTCAGCGCGACGGCATTCCGGAACGTGACGATGCCGGAGAACGAGATGTGGAAGCCGAGCTCCATGGCCTGCTCGGCGACCTCCCACGACTCGGTGAAGCAGTGCATGACCCCGCCCGCCTCGCCTGCGCGCTCCTCGCGCATGATCGCGAGGGTGTCGGCGGCGGCGGAGCGCGTGTGGATGACGAGCGGACGGCCGGACTCGCGTGCCGCGCGGATGTGCGTGCGAAAGCGCCGCCGCTGCCACTCGAGGTCGCCCTCGACGCGGTAATAATCGAGGCCGGTCTCGCCGATGGCGACGATGCGCGGATCGCGCGCAGGACCGATGAGCGCCGCGACGGTCGGCTCCGCGGTGTCAGAATAATCCGGATGCACGCCCACCGTCGCGTAGAGGTTCGCGTGCTCGCGCGCGAGCGCATGCACCGCCGGCCAGGCGCTCATCTCCACGGCGACGCAGAGAGCATGCGTGACGGAGTTCGCGCGCATGGCGGCGAGTACCTGGGCGAGATCGTCGCGCAGGTCGGGAAAATCGAGGTGGCAGTGCGAATCGACGAACAACGTCCGGCCGCGGGGCGACGGCAGCCGGCTGGCGGCCGCTCACCGGCGCGCCACTACATGGTGTGGGTCGATCGGGTCGACGCGAGGTGCTCGCCGAGAATGCGCTCGATCGTCGTCCTCGCGGCCGCACCGGTCTCGTCCTGGGTGAACTGCACGCCGATGCCCTGCGTGCGATTGCCCTGCCCGCCGTCGGGAGTGATCCATACGACCTTGCCCTGGACGGCGATCCGGTTCGGATCGTCCATCAGCGACAGCAGCATGAACACCTCTTCGCCGAGCGAATACGGACGCGACGTCGGGATGAAGATACCGCCTCCCTTGAGGAACGGCATGTATGCGGCGTAGAGCGCGGCCTTCTCGCGGATGTTGAGCGAGAGTACGCCGGGGCGCGCCACCGGCGATCCGCCCGCATTGCCTGCTGCCTTCTCGGCCATCATCGAACGAAGAGTTTCCGGTAATCGATCAGCACCGCCTCGGCGACGAGGCGGGGCTGAAGCGGTTGCGCGAGCGCGGCGCGCGTTCGCATCAAATTTCGATGATAGCGAAACAACGCGCGCGGTGCCACCGACTTCGCGAGGGCGGCGAGCTCGCCCGCGAGGTCGGGGTGGAAGCGCGCCGGCGCCCCGGCGCGAACGCGGGCGAGGTCGGTGCACCACGCGGCGAGCCATTCGACCACGGCGACGAGGCAGTCGCGGCGCAGCTCGCGCGGCACCTGGTCGATGCGCGCACCCCAGGCCGCAACGGACAGGCCGGCAGGGTCGGCGAAGGCGCCGAGCCAGCGCTCGCGCTCGGCGCGCGAGTCGCTGCCGGCGAGCGCGAGCGCGGCGAGCGGAGCGAAGCCGGCACGGGCAAGCGCCGAATCGGGCTCCGCAACACCGCGTCCGACGAGCCACGCCCGTGCGTCGGATGCCGAAGGCTGCGGGGCGACCAGCCGCTGGCAGCGGCTCAGCACCGTCGCCGGCAGCCTCCCGGGCTGCGATGCGACGAGGATCAGGAACGTATCCGCCGGCGGCTCCTCCAGGGTCTTCAGGAGCGCATTGGCTGCCGACGCATTCATCCGTTCAGCCGGATCGAGCAGCGCCACGCGGGCGCCGCCGCGGTGGCTCGTGACCTGCGACCATGCGGTGAGCGCGCGAATGGCGTCGACCTCGATCCACTGCTGCGGCTTCGCGTTGCCTTCGTCGTCGAGCTTCACCGGCTCGACGACGAAGAAGTCGGGATGCTGGCCGGCACGCACATAACCACAGCTGGGGCACTCGCCGCAGGCCGCGCCGTCCGCGCGCGGGCGCTCGCAGAGGAGCGCCGCGGCGAGAGCGTCGGCGAGCGCACGCTTGCCGATGCCCCGCCGACCGGTGACGATGAGCGCGTGCGGCCACGTCCCGCGCCGCGCGACCCACTGCGCGACGGTCTCGCGCTGCCACGGCAGGACCTCGCTCATCCGGCGCCGCAGATTGCGCCGACGATGCGCTGGAGCTCGGAGCGGATCTCCGCGACCGGGCGCGATGCATCGATCACGCGAAAACGCGCCGGGTCGGCGGCCGCGCGCGCGCAGTACGCGGCGCGGACGCGCTCGAAGAACGCGTCGGGCTCGCGCTCGAACTTGTCGACGGCGCCGCTTTCGACGCGCTCGACGCGCGCGCGGTCGCGGCGCTCGCGCGAGACCGCCTCGGGCACGTCGAAGAGCAGCGTCACATCGGGCGAAACGTCACCGACCACCTCGCGTTCGAGCGAAGCGATCAACGCCGCCGAAACGCCATGGCCGCCGCCCTGGTAGGCCCAGGTGGCGTCGGTGTAGCGATCGCACAGCACCCAGTCACCCCGCGCCAGCGCCGGAGCGATCGTATGCACGATGTGCTCGCGGCGCGCCGCGAACATGAGGAGCGTCTCGGTATCGTGCTCCATGCGCTCGTTCAGCACGACCGCGCGCAACGCTTCGCCCACCGGCGTGCCGCCCGGCTCGCGCGTGGTGACGACGCGCAACCCCTGCGCGCGCAGGAACCCGGCGATTGCAGGAACGTGCGTGCTCTTGCCGGCGCCGTCGATCCCCTCGAGGGTCACGAGTCGGCCGCGCGCTGGCGCTGGGGTCGCAGTCGGCATCGGCGGATCGGGCGCCGCTCAGCGGCGGGGCTTCTGATATTTTGACACGGCGCGATTGTGCATGACGAGCGTCTCGGAGAACTCCGACGTGCCGTCGCCGCGCGCGACGAAGTAGAGGTACGGCGTCTGCGGCGGATCGAGCACGGCATCGATCGACGCCTGTGACGGCAGCGCGATCGGCGTCGGCGGAAGACCGTCGCGCGTGTAGGTGTTGTACGGTGTGTCGGACTCGAGGTCGCGCTTCCGCAGGTTGCCGTCGAAGGCGGTACCGAGACCGTAGATGACCGTCGGATCGGTCTGCAGGCGCATGCCGTTGCGCAGCCGGTTCACGAACACCGAGGCGATCAGCGGCAGGTCCGGTCGATGGCCGCTCTCCTTCTCGACGATCGACGCGAGGATCAGCGCCTCGTACGGCGTCGCGAACGGCAGCCCCGGCGCACGCTCGGCCCAGGCGGCATCGAGGCGTCGGACGAGCGACCGGTGTGCGCGCTCGAGGAGCGCCACGTCGCTGCCGCCGGCAGGCATGAAGTAGGTGTCGGGAAAGAACAGTCCCTCGGGGCTCGCCTCGGCTGCGCCGATGCGCATCAGCACCTCGGCGTCGGTGAGACCGTCGAGCGTGTGCGCGAGGCGCGGGACCGCGTGGAGCTCGGCGCGCAGCTGCGCGAACGTGATGCCGTCGACGATCGTCACGGCGATCTGCGTCACGTCTCCCTGGGTGAGCTTGGCGAGGAGCCGCGGCAGCGTGATGCCCTCCTCGACCTCGTAGCTTCCGGCCTTGATGGCACGGTCGACGCCTCGCCAGCGCGCGAGCCACACCAGCGCCGCCGGGTGCTCGAGCACGCCGTCGGCGCCGAGGGTGCGCGCGACGCGAGCGAGCGTCGCGCCCGCCGGGACCTCGAAGTCGTACGGGCTGCGCGGCAGCGGGAGCGGGCGCCGATAGGCGTCGAGCGCGAGCGTGGCGGCGAGCGCCGCGGCGCCGATGGCAACGGCCGCAAGGAGACCGATCAGGAGCCGGGTGCGGTGCACTGCGCCGATTATAATGGGCCGATGCCGATGCCCGCGCGTCACCGCAAGGCGCTTCCGGCGGCGTGCGGCCGCTCGAGGCGCGGCTTCACGCTGATCGAGATCATGGTGGTGATCGTGATCCTCGGCGTGCTCGCGGCGCTGATCGTTCCGAGCGTCCTTTCGCGGACCGACGACGCTCGCATCGTCGCCGCGAAGAGCGACATCGGCGCGATCAGGCAGGCGCTCAGGCTCTACAAGCTCGACAACCTCGCCTATCCGACGCAGGCGCAGGGATTGCAGGCGCTCGTCGTGAAGCCGGCCGATCCGCCGATTCCGCCGAACTGGAAGCCCGGCGGATACCTGGAGAAGCTCCCGAACGACCCTTGGGGACGCCCGTACCATTACCTCAATCCGGGGCTCAAGGGTGACGTCGCCGTGTTCACCTATGGTGCCGACGGCCAGCCGGGCGGCACCGGCGTCGATGCCGACATCGGCTCCTGGGACCTGTGAGCTTCGAAGATGCGCAGCTGTCAGCGCGGCTTCACGCTGATCGAGATCATGGTGGTGGTCGCGATCGTCGGTATTGCGACCGGCATCGCCTTCGCGCTCGCCGCGCCTGATTCGCGCGCCGTTGCGCTGCGCGACGCCCGCGAGTTCGCGCGCGGCCTCGACTATGCGACGCGGGCGGCGCAGTGGCACCAGCAACTGCTGGGCATCTCGGCGGACGGTGACCGCATCCGCTACTGGCGCCGCGACTCCGGCAGCACACGCTGGCTGGAAGCCGGCGACGCGGCGCTGCGGTCGCGCAAGCTGCCGGGCGCGGCCGTCGTGCGGGCGCTCGACTACGCCGGGCGCCCGATTGCTGCGAACAGCGTCGTTCCTCTGCATCCGACCGGACGCAACGAGCCGTTCACCTTCGCCGTCGACGCCGGAGGCTGGCGCGCACGTGTCGCGTCCGATCCGCTGAATCGCATCTCGATCGCCGGCCCCACGCGCCTCGCGCCGTGACGACCCGGCACCGCGGCTTCACGCTGATCGAAGTGCTGGTGGCACTCACCATCCTCGCCGTCGCGCTCGCCGCCGGCATGCGCGCGCTCGCACAGAGCGCCGACGGCGCGACGACACTCAAGCTGCGCACGCTCGCGCTGTGGGTGGCGCAGAACCGCCTGGCGCTCGCCGAGCTCGAGCGCCCGTGGCCGGCGACCGGCACGCAATCGGGAACCGCGCTCCAGTCCGGCGTCGCCTTCGCCTGGCGCGCCGACGTCGCATCGACGCCCAACCCGGCGTTCAGGCGGATCGAGATCGTCGTCGCGCAGGCGACGGTCCCCGATTACGCGCTCGCACGGCTCGTCGGCTACCTCGGCGTGCCCGCTCCCACCGGAGGTGCCGTCGATGCCGCACGGCCCGGCCGACCGTAGCCGCCGCGATCGCGCGCACGGATTCACGCTCATCGAAGCGCTCGTCGCGATCGCGATCCTCGCGGTCGTCGCCGTGCTCGCGTGGCGCGCAACCGACGCGCTGACCGGCAGCGACACCGCCGTCTCCGCCGAGAGCCGGCGCTGGCAGGATCTCGATGCAGTGCTCGCGCGCATGGAAGCCGACATGCGCGAGGCCCTGCCGCGGGTCACCGAGGCGAGCGGCTACCTGCGCACCGACGCCGGCTTCGCCGCAGTCGGCCGCGTTGCAGCGGCCGCACCCGGCTGGGCGGCTGCGCGCGACGCGGCCGGCAACACGGTGCTCGCGTTCTCGCGCGCGGGTCCGGCCGCACCCGACGAGCCCGGCGCCGGGGGCCAGCGCGTCGGATATCGATTGCAGGGAGACCGCCTCGAAGTGCTGTACTGGCCGCAGCTCGACGATGCGCCAGGCACCGAGCCTGCGACCTACACGCTGATGCACGGCATCCGGCGCTTTCAGGTGCTGCAACTGACGCGCACGGGCGCCTGGTCGCCGTCGTGGCCGATCACGGGCGACAGCGCGATCCCGCGCGGCGTGCGCATCGAGATCACGCAGGCCGACGGCAGCGTGATCGAGCGCATTCTCGCGCTGCGATGAACCCGCCTCCGCGCCGCCGCGCACGCGGACTCGCGCTGATCGTCGCGATGCTGGTCGCCGCGCTCACTGCAGCCGTCGCGGCGACGCTGCTTGCCGATGAGTCGCTGTGGTCGTCGAAGGTCATGCACCGGCGCGACCAGGTGCAGGCGCAGTCGCTCGCGCGCGCCGGCATCAAGTGGGCGAGGCAGATCCTCGCGACGTCGCCCGGCGCAGCGACGATCGTCACATTGGACGACCCGTGGGCGCTGCCGCTCCCGCCGACGCCGATCGAGGGGGGCAGCGTCGAGGGGCGGATCACCGATGCACAGGGCTTCTTCAACCTCGGCAACCTCGCCGTCGACGAGCCGGGACGAGGCACCCGCGCGGGCTTCGAGCGCCTCGCCGCGCAGCTCGGCCTGCCCTCGGACGCCATCCCGAGAATCGCTGGCTGGATTGCGTCGCGCCAGCGCCTCGTGGCGGGCGCCGCAGACGGAACCTTCGTGCCGCTCGTCGCGAGCGAGCTCACCGAGGTTCCCGGCATCGCACCGTCGACGCTCGCGAGGCTCGCTCCCTACGTCGTCGCGCTGCCGCCCCGCACGCCGCTCAACGTGAACACGGCCTCCGCCGCGGTGCTCTCCGCGGCACTCCCGGGGCTCGACCGCGACGCGGCCGACGCGCTGGTCGCGAGCCGCCGCCTCCATCCGTTCGCGTCGGCGGGTGATTTCCGCTCGCGCCTGCCGGCGGATGCCGCAGCCGGCGACATGGCGCGCTTCGCCGTCGGCAGCGAATACTTCCTGGTCGAGGTGAGGGCCCGCGAGGGCGACACGCTCGCCGAAGCGCGCGCGCTCCTCCACGCGCACGCGGGTGCGGTGGCAATCGTGTGGCAACAGGTCGACTGAGCATTCGCTACACTGCGCCCCGATGATCCTGCGCGTCATCGTCGACGATCGGCTCGGTTCGGGCAGTGCCTGCCCGTGGGTCGTCGTCGCCGCGGATGGCCGTGCGCTGCGGCATGGAACGTCGAGCGCCGACGCATGGCCCGCCGCCGAGAGGGTCGAGGGTGTGCTGCCCGCGGCGCATGCGCGGCTCGTTGCAGTGACCCTTCCGGCGCTGTCGCGCAACCGGCTCGACCGCGCGGCTGCGTACGCGATCGAGGACCAGCTCGCCGCGCCGATCGAAGCATCGGCCATCGCGGCAGCACCCGGCATCGGCGGCGCCACGCTGGTCGCGGTCGCCGACGCGGCGCAAGTCGCGCGGATCGCCGCGGCAATGCCGCGCATGGCGCGGCTCGTTCCCGAGGCGGCCCTCGCCCCGCCGGGGTCGGGGTGGACCTGGTATCGGTCGGGGGCGGGAGGCGGCTTCGTGCGCCGTGCAGACGGCAGCAGTTTCGCGGTCGCCTCGGCTGATGCCACAGGCGCACTCCCATCGGAGCTCGAAGCCGCGCTGGCGCTTGCGCGTCTTGCCAACGCCGAGCCGGCGGGCATCGATGTCGCGTTCGAGGCGCCGGCCGCG
>JAFEDF010000138.1 GCA_018241785.1 Pseudomonadota bacterium
CCTGAGTCTCACCATGTTCGAGCGAATGCAATTGGATCAACTACTTGCGCAAACCGTGACCGATCGCGTCAACCCCGACCCCGGTAACCAGTTGATCCTGTTCGAATAACGTTGGGACACTACTGACACAGTGTATATACACGGAACCCGTACGTCAACCTATGCGGTGGGGGCCCAACGTTGGAGGTAACCGGCGCGCCGACGAGACGCCCGCCAAATAGAAGGCTATGTGCCGGCGCGTCCGGTTCACCGATAGGTTGGGCCTCAACATTTATGCGACGTGACGCAACTCCTCACGGATGAGCTTGCGTAACGTGCGTTCGAGGCCGTGCTGCCGGATATGGCTCTTGAGCGCATCATTGATGAGGCTCTGATAGTTTCCGCCGCCAGCCTCGTTTACCTTGGTCTTGAACCATTCGATGATGTCGGTATCCAGGCGAATGGTAATTCGTGTCTTGCGTGCGGCAGCCGGAGTCACGGCGCCGCGGCGGGCCTTGGAAAAGTCATAGTCTGGTTTCATAGGCTCGACGCTCCTGCTTCGAAGCAAGGCGCGCAGAGATGATGCGGATCCGCGTGCCTCGTTCAGTAAACACTACAATCAAGTGTCGACCGTATGGGTCGACGCCGAGGGTCAGAAAACGATGCTCGCCTCGGGAGTCCGGGTCAGGACGGGTCAGCGCAAGATCGTCTTCGAAGACGGCGACCGCGTCGGCAAAATCGACTCCGTGCTTTGCGAGATTGGCCCGATTCTTCGCCGGGTCCCATTCGTATGCCACCGATCATTATATGCACAACCGTACATCGCTGGCAAGTCAGCTCCGACTGAGGCCCAACGTTGGAGATAACCGGCGCGCCGACGAAACGCTCGGATACGAGAAGCCATGTGCCGGCGCGTCCGGTTGACCGATGGGTTGGGCGTCATCCGGCTACAAAGTCGGACCGCTGCCACGACTTGCATGCCAGACCGAGACGACCTCAAGCCAGTTTTCTCTGACCCGGTAGTAGAGCCAGTAACGAATTCGCTCAACGTGAAAACGCCGTACTTCAGGCGAGCTGGCCTCCTTGACGAGAGCACCGATGTCCGGTTGCACGAGCAGCAAGTCAAGTACGTTCTGCAGTTCCTTGCGAACCGCGCCCGGTGCGGCGGGTCTGTTGATTGCCCACCATTCGACGATTCGTTCAATCTCGCGGGCTGCTCGGCGAGAGACGCGTAGCTGAAGTGCCAAGGCTACCCGTGGCGGCGCAGGCGGGCGAACAGTTCGTCACCGGAGATCGTTTCGCCGCGATCCGCTTCAGCAATTCCCGCTTCGAGTTCGGCGAGTTCTTCCGGAGAAAGGCGTACCGCTTGTTCGCGCTCCCGCGTGACGACTAGTACATCCGTGCCGTCGATAATGGAAGAGTCGTCCAAGACGACCTTACCTGCGACAACAGTGCCTGTAGTGACCCGCATATCGCAATGTTACTCCGATTGGCATCGTCGGGTCCCATGACGCCCAACGTCGAAGGTAACCGGCGCGCCGCGCTGACGCTCGCGAACGAGAAGCCCGGTGCCGGCGCGTCCGGTTCACCGACCAGTTAGCCGGCGCCCTGCGTGCGACGAGCGCGCCAAAGCTTCGGATC
>JAFEDF010000139.1 GCA_018241785.1 Pseudomonadota bacterium
CCGGGAAGAAGCTTCGCGGCGCGTGCGCCATGAAGTACGCGAATGCCATCTCGCCCGAGAGGATGAAGGCAACCGGGCGCGTGAAGAGGCCGATCAGCACGAGCAACCCGCCGGCGAGCTCGAGCATGCCGGCGAAGCCGATCAGCGAGAAGAGCTGCAGGTGAACGTAATCCCCGGTGTCGGGAAGCTGGAGAAGCTTCGCCGACCCGTGCAGCATGAACAGGAACGCCGTGACGATCCTGAGAACGCTGAGCGCGCGCGGCGCCCACTTCCCGGCCCGAATATCTGCAGCGACCATGACCGACCCTCTCGCGGATGTTCTTCCACAGGCAGCTCCACCCCCTGGAAAGTTCACCCGCGCCGCGGAATGCGCCCGAAACCGGGGAGCTCGAGCGCCGGGTGGCGGAAGTCGATCCCGGCGACCAGCCCGAAGAGGTTGACCTCGAGGCCCTCGGCACGGGCGACGGTGAGGCCGACGATTCCGCCGATCGAGACCTGGTACCCGGTTCCGCTCGGCGCCGGCGCGACGAACTCGCCGGGCGGCAGGTAGTCCTTGCCAACGGCGAGCGGAGGCAGCGCGAGTTCGAGCTCCGGGATCGCCCGGCCGAGCCATGCGACGAAGGTGTTGCTGTTGGGGCCCGGCCACACGCGGTAGGTTCTCGCCCACGGGTACGACGCGGCCGCTGCGGGGAGTTTGGCGATCACGGCCTCGGCGCGGGGCCCCGTCAGCTCGTCGACGATCCATGGACGCGCGCCGTACCACTCGGCGTCGGCAGCCTGCGTGCTCGAGATCGACAGCGCCGATCCTCCGCCGAGGGCACGCCAGCCGATGACCTCGTAGCGCGTATAGCGCGACGCATCGGCCGGTTTCGCGGCGATCCACGTGTGGACGGCGAAGGCGCCGCGCCAGCCGAAGGTCCGGCTCGCGTAGACCTGGACGATCGCCTCGGGGTGATGCGCGGGATCCGGGGCGAGGCCCGTCGACCGGTGCGACGCGGTGCGCCAGTCGCCGTGCAGGTCGATGCCGCCGAAGGCGAGCGTCAGCACCGGCCCGCAGAGGAACAGCACGACGAGGCCGGCGAGCCAGCCGGCGACGCGGACGAGCGCGGTGGCGGCGGGCAAAGCAGGGATGGTCATCGGGGAGGCGCTTCGGGTAGATTCGACGCAGGATGGGCGACGACGCACTCGCATCCTTCGTGCGACAGCATCCGCGGCTGTTCGTGCTGACCGGCGCGGGCGTCAGCCTGGCGTCGGGCATTCCCGCCTACCGCGATGCCGACGGACGCTGGACGCGAGCACTGCCGGTGCATCTGCAGGACTTCCTCGCATCCGAGGGGACGCGGCGCCGCTATTGGATGCGCAGCATGGCCGGGTATCCGCTCGTTGCACGTGCGCAGCCGAATCCGGCGCATCGCGCACTCGTCGAACTCGAGCGCGGAGGATACCTTGCGTCGCTCGTCACCCAAAACGTCGACGGCCTGCACCAGCGCGCGGGAAGCGCGCAGGTGGTCGAACTCCACGGAAGCCTCGCGACCGTCACCTGCCGAAGCTGCGGCGCCGTCCGTTCCCGCGCCTCGGTGCAGGCGATGCTCGAACGCGACAACGCGGGTCTTGTGGTCCCCCCCGGTGCGGGTGCACCCGATGGCGACGCCGAAGTCGATTCGGACGCGGCGAACTTTCGGCCGCCGGCCTGCCCTGCGTGCGACGGCGTGCTGAAACCCGATGTCGTGTTCTTCGGCGAAGGCGTCCCGGCGGCACGCGTCGAGCGCGCACGCGCTGCGCTCGCTGCGGCCGACGCGATGCTCGTCGTCGGCTCGTCGCTGATGGTGTGGTCAGGGTATCGCTTCTGCGAGTGGGCGCAGGCGGCTGCGAAGCCGATCGCAGCCATCAATCCGGGCCGTACGCGGGCCGATCCCCTGCTCACGCTGAAGGTCGCCGAACCTTGCGCGCAGTCGCTCGGCGATCTCGTCTCCGCGCTTTGCGGCTGACTGCGGGCAGGTACGCGACAGCGTACCGTTCGAGGCACCGCACCGTTCGAGGCACCGCACCGTTCGAGGCACCGCACCGTTCGAGGCGCCTCGCCTTCCGAAACGCCGCATCATCACCTCGGCAATGGCAAGCCGGCTACGGACGTGCTCCCTGCGGCGAGGAGCCGTCGAGCGGCCGCCGCGGTGAGGCGCGCATCGTCGACGGTGATGCGCAACCGGCGCAGCAGCCACGCACGCCGGTCGACGAGCTCGCGGTCGTCGGGCAGCGATTCGAGCGGATCGATCGCGCCGGCCTCGGGGCCGTCCCCGCCTTCGACCCGCAGGCATTGCGCGAGCGCCTCCCGCGTACGCGCCACCTCGGCCGCGACGTCGGGCGCGCGTGCCGACTCGCGCCCGCGCGAGAGCGAGAGCCTGATCACCGACAGGTGCGCCATCAGCCGCTGGGCGTGGTCGATGAACGCGGCGAGTTCGCCCACCGGCACGCGAACGCGCTGCGGCTCGGCGGCACTGCGCTGGAACGACGCCTCCACCGCACCGATCGCATCGTAGGCGCGCCTGCGCGACAGCCGCTGGCCGACGCGCGGGTCGTCCGCTCCTCCCGCGCCTTCGGCCGCGCCGAGGCTCTCGTTGGCATAATGAGCAAGCGCCTGCAGCGCGCGCAGGACGACCTGCGGCAGGCTCCTGCGTTCCCACGACGGCAGCACGTAGCTGAACGTCCACGCGAGCA
>JAFEDF010000013.1 GCA_018241785.1 Pseudomonadota bacterium
CGACAGGTTGATCGCACGGTTCTTGCGGTCGATGTTGATGATCATCGCCGTCACCGCATCGCCTTCCTTCAGCCGCGTGCGGATGTCCTCGACGCGGTCGCGCGAGGCCTCGGACGCGCGCAGGTACCCCTCGATGTCGCCGGCCAGCGTGATCACCGCACCCTTGGCGTCGAGGCTCTTCACGCTGCCGGTGACGATGCTGCCCTTGTCATGGGTAGTGACGAAGCTGGTGAACGGATCGCCCTCGAGCTGCTTGATGCCGAGCGAGATGCGCTCGCGTTCGACGTCGATCGCGAGCACCATCGCCTCGACCTCCTGCCCCTTCTTGTAGTCGCGCACCGCCTGCTCGCCGGGGATCGCCCACGACAGGTCGGAGAGGTGGACGAGGCCGTCGATGCCGCCGGGAAGTCCGACGAAGACGCCGAAATCGGTGATCGACTTGATCTGCCCGGAGACCTTGTCGCCCTTCTTGTAGTTCATCGCGAACTCGTCCCAGGGATTGGCCATGCACTGCTTCATCCCGAGCGAGATGCGCCGGCGGTCCTCGTCGATCTCGAGGATCATCACCTCGACCTCGTCGCCGAGCTGGACGACCTTGGTCGGGTGGATGTTCTTGTTCGTCCAGTCCATCTCCGACACGTGGACGAGCCCCTCGATCCCCGATTCGATCTCGACGAACGCGCCGTAGTCGGTGATGTTGGTGACCTTGCCGAACAGGCGCGTCCCCGGCGGGTAGCGGCGCGCAAGGCCGACCCACGGGTCGTCGCCGAGCTGCTTCAGCCCAAGCGACACGCGGTTCTTCTCCTGGTCGAACTTCAGCACCTTGGCGGTCACCTCGTCGCCGACGGCGAGCACCTCAGACGGGTGCTTGACGCGGCGCCAGGCGAGATCGGTGATGTGCAACAGGCCGTCGATGCCGCCGAGATCGACGAAGGCGCCGTAGTCGGTGATGTTCTTGACGATGCCCTTGACGGTCGCTCCTTCGGACAGCGTCGCGAGCAGCCTCTCGCGCTCCTCGCCAAGGCTCTCCTCGAGCACGGCGCGGCGCGACACGACGACGTTGTTGCGCTTGCGGTCGAGCTTGATGACCTTGAAGTCGAGCTGCTTGCCTTCATAGGGCGTCGTGTCCTTGACCGGGCGGATGTCGACGAGCGACCCGGGCAGGAACGCGCGGATGCCGTTGATCATCACGGTGAGTCCGCCCTTCACCTTGCCGGTGACGTAGCCCTGCACGACCGAGCCCTGCTCCATCGAGGCTTCGAGGTCGTGCCATGCCTTGAGGCGCTTCGCCTTGTCGCGCGACAGGCGCGTCTCGCCGTAGCCGTTCTCGAGGCTCTCGATCGCCACGGTGACGAAGTCGCCCGGCTTCACGTCGACGCCGCCGCTGTCGTTCTTGAATTCCTCGATCGGGATGAAGCTCTCGGACTTCAGACCGGCGTTGACGACGACGATGTTGTAGTCGACGCGGACCACCTCGGCGGTGATCAACTCGCCCTGCCGCATCTCCTGGCGGGCGAGGGATTCTTCGAAAAGCGCCGCGAAGTTCTCGGCGGCGGGGGTCGGGGTGCTGCTTTGCGTGGCGATGGCCATCGGGGTTGGTTCCTGTTTCACTACGCCGCCTGCGGCGAGAACCCGGTGTCTCTCCGTCGGCGGGCAGAAGGTTGAAAAACCGGCGGTTCGCGCATCACTCGCCCGAAGCGCCGGTGCTCACTGCTCGCTACCCTTTGCGCGGCATGCCCGCATCGGCTGCGCGCGCGCCCCGCGCGTGCAGCGCGAGGACCGCGGCCGTCACCGCATCGATCGACATCCCGGTGGTGTCGAGGATCACCGCGTCGGCGGCCGCTGCCAGAGGGGCTGCCGCGCGCGTCGAATCCCGCCGGTCGCGCTCCCGGATGTCGCGCAAAAGGTCCGCAAGTGTAACCGATATTCCTTTTTCGATCAACTGCTTATAGCGACGATCCGCCCGCGCCTCGACGCTCGCCGTGAGGAAAAGCTTGAGCCCGGCGTCAGGGAAGACGACGGTGCCCATGTCGCGGCCCTCGGCGACGAGCCCCGGGGGCTGGCGGAACGCGCGCTGACGGGCGAGGAGGGCCTCGCGCACTTCGCGGTGGACGGCCACGCGCGAAGCCATCGCCGACACGGCTTCGCTGCGCAGGAGCTCGGTCACGTCGCGCCCCGCTGCGGCGATGTTCGTGCCCTCGAAGCGCGCGGCGAGGCCGGCTGCCTCGCGCGCGAGACGCGCTGCGTCACCGGGGTCGATCGCATGCTCGATTGCGGCGAGGGCGACCAGCCGGTAGAGCGCGCCGCTGTCGAGGTAATGGAAGCCGAGCGCCTGCGCCACCTGCCAGGCGATCGTCCCCTTGCCCGACGCGGCCGGCCCGTCGATCGCGATCACCGGAGCGGCGCCTGCGGGATCCGCCGTCACGCTGAGGCCGGGCTCATCGACCCGCGCCGCGGTGACCGAAGCGAAGGCGCGGAAGAAGTCGGGATAGGTCTTGCTCACGCAGCCGGGGTCGTTGATGGTGACCCTGGCGCCACCGAAGGCGGCGAGCGCGAACGACATCGCCATCCGGTGGTCGTCCCAGGTGTCGATCGTTGCCGGCGCGAGTGCCGGCGGGGGGACGATCTCGATCCAGTCCGGGCCGGTCGTGACGTCGGCGCCGAGCTTGGCGAGTTCTGCCGCCACCGCAGCGATGCGATCGGTCTCCTTCACGCGCCAACTGCCGATGCCGGTGAGGCGTGTCGGGGCGGCGGCGTAGAGGGCGGTGACCGCGAGGGTCATCGCGGCATCGGGAATGGCGAGGCAGTCGATCGCGCCTCCGGCGAACCTCGCTCCCGCGCTCGCCTCGATCCAGTCGCGCCCCATCGAGACGGTCGCACCCTGCGCCGCGAGCACCCGCGCAAAGGCGACGTCGCCCTGCACCGAATCACTGCCGACGCCGGTGACGCGCACGGGCCCGCCGCCGAGCGCCCCGGCAGCGAGGAAATACGACGCCGCCGAGGCGTCGCCCTCGACGGCGAACGCGCGCGGACTCAGGTATTTCGCGCCCGCGTCGATCGTCCACGCCGATCCGCCGTCGTGGCGAACATCGACGCCGAAGCGCGCCATCAGCCGCGTCGTGATCTCGACGTACGGGCGTGAGACCAGCGCCCCGGCGAGCACCACCGTCGTCGCGCGCAGGTCGGCACCCGCCGCGAGCGGAAGCGAGATGAGCAGCGCCGAGACGAACTGGCTCGACACGTCGCCCCGAATGGCAATCGTGCCGCCCGCGCGGCCTCCCGGCGCGCCGACGGCGAGCGGCGGAAAGCCTTCGGCACCGAGGTAGCGAAGCGTGCAGCCTGCGGCGCGCAGCGCGTCGACGAGATCGCCGATCGGCCGCTCGCGCATGCGTGCGACGCCGTCGATCGAATAGTCGCCGCCGCGCATCGCGAGCACGGCGGTCAGCGGCCGTACCGCGGTCCCGGCATTGCCGAGCATCAGCGCCGCGCGGTCGACCGGAAAGCGGCCGGCGGCGCCGGTGACCGTCCATGTCCCGGCGCCGGGACCGGGATCGAGCCGGACGCCGAGCGTGCGCAGCGCTTCGACCATCCGCATGGTGTCGTCGGCGTCGAGCACGCCGGTGAGACGCGTCGTCCCCTGCGCGAGTGCGGCGAGCAGGAGCGCGCGGTTGGTGATGCTCTTCGAGCCGGGGAGCGCGACGGTGCCGCGCGCGTGCGCGATCGGCGCGAGCTCGAGGGCGTCGGGCATCTTCAGATGGCCGGCACGCCCTCGGTTGCGCCGACGCCTGACTCGCCCCAGGTCCTGCGCACCTTCGCCGCGCGCTCGAGGAGCGCTTCGATCGCGGTGCCGTCGCCGTGGCTGATCGACAGCGCGAGCGCGTCGAGTGCCTGCCGGAAGACGGCGATCTCGGATTGCAGCGCGTCGCGATTGGCGAGCGCGATGTCGCGCCACATCTCGGGCGAGCTCGCCGCGATGCGCGTGAAGTCGCGAAAGCCCCCGCCCGCATTCGCGAGGTACTCGGCGCTGTCGGCGCGCGAGGCGATTTCGTCGACGAGGAGGAACGCGAGCAGGTGCGGCAGGTGCGACACGGCGGCGAAGATGCGGTCGTGGCGCGCGGCGTCGAGGCTTGCGATGCGCGCGCCGCACGCGGTCCAGAACTCCCCTGCGGCGCGCAGCGCTTCAGGATCGGTCTCCGGCAGCGGCGTGACGATGACCTGCCGGCCCACGTAGAGTCCGGCGTTTGCGGCCTCCGCCCCCGACCGCTCGCTGCCGGCAACCGGGTGCGAAGGCACGAAGCGCGCGAGATGCGCGCCGAGGGTCGCGCGCGCGGCGGCGATCACCTCCTGCTTCGTGCTCCCGGCGTCGATGATGACGCTGGCCGCGTCGAGTGCCGGCGCGAGCGCCGCGAACACGCTGCGGTTCTGTGCGATCGGCACCGCGACCAGCACGGTGCGCGCGCCCACGAGCTCGGATGCCCACCGCTCTTCGAACGCGTACCCGCGGTCGATCGCTCCGCGGGCCCGCGCGGCGTCGAGATTGGCGCGCGATCGTCCGATGCCGGCGATCCGCCCGGTGAAGCCCGATGCACGCAGCGCGAGCGCGCACGACGTGCCGATCAGGCCCGTGCCGACGACGACGACGTCAGCCATCCGCGCTCCCGCGCGCCGCGGCCAGCGCCTCGCCCAGCGCCGTGAGGAAGCGCGCGTTTTCCGCCGGCACGCCGACGGTGACGCGCAGCCACTCCGGCAGCCCATAGTTCGCGACCGGGCGCACGATCACGCCGCGCTCGAGGAGCGCCTGGTAGACGCGCATCGCGTCGCCGACGCGCACCAGCACGAAGTTGCCGCGCGACGCCAGCCATTCGAGGCCGAGCGCTGCGAATCCCTCTTCGAGCGACCGCATGCCTTCGCGGTTGATGCGCCGGCTCTCCTCCACGTAGCCGGTGTCGGCGAGCGCGGCGAGCGCTGCGGCCTGCGCGAGCGCGTTGACGTTGAACGGCTGCCTGACGCGGTTGAGGAGTCCGGCGACGGCCCGGTCCATGACGCCGTAGCCGACGCGCAGCCCCGCGAGGCCGAACGCCTTCGAGAAGGTGCGCGTGACGACGAGGTGCGGATACCTGCCGATCCAGCCGATCGCCGGCGAGCGCTGCGGCGGATCGAGGTAATCGTCGTAGGCCTCGTCGACGACGACGACGACGTCCCGGGGGATCGACGCCACGAACGCCTCGATTGCGCCGGCGGCGAGCCAGGTGCCGGTCGGGTTGTTCGGGTTGGCGACGAACACGATGCGCGTCTTCGGAGTGATCGCTGCGCGCATCGCGTCGAGGTCGTGGCCGTAGCGATGCGCCGGGACCTCGATGCCGCGCGCGCCCCGCGCCTGCGTCGCCAGCGGATAGACGATGAACGCGTGGCGCGAGTAGACGGTCTCGTCGCCTGGACGCAGGAATGCCTGCGCGACGAGCTCGAGCACGTCGTTGCTGCCGTTGCCGAGGACGATCTCGTCCATCGAGCGCGCATGGCGCGCGGCGAGCGCGTGCTTCAGCGCATAGCCGTTGCCGTCCGGATAGCGCGGGAGCTCCGCGGCGGCCGCGGCGACCGCCTCGCGTACGCGCGGGCCCGGCCCGCGCGGGTTCTCGTTCGAGGCGAGCTTGACGATCGACAGCGGGTCGAGGCGAAGCTCGCGCGCGAGCTCGTCGATCGGCTTGCCGCCGACGTAGGGTGCGATCGCGCGCACGTACTCGGGCGCGCGGCCGGGGGCGTCGGGTGCGCGGCCGGCGGCGGCCGTGTCGCGGGTGTCGCTGCGAAGGTCGGTCATCCCGAAGGGCTCGCTGAGGCGGGTCAGGTCGGCGCTGCAGGGTACGAGCCGAGCAGGCGCAGGAAGGGGGCGATCGACGCGAGCTCGTGAAGCGCCGCCGCGACCGGCGGGTCGTCGCGATGCCCGGCGAGGTCGACGAAGAACAGATACTCCCACAGCCCGGTGCGTGCGGGGCGCGATTCGAAGCGCGTCATCGACACGCCGTGGTGCGCAAACGGCGCGAGCAGCGCGTGCACCGCGCCGGGCCGGTTCGGCGCCGACATCACGAGCGATGTCTTGTCGCGTCCGGACGCCGGCACGCTCTGGCGGCCGAGAACCCAGAAGCGCGTCGAGTTGTTGGGCTCGTCCTCGATGTGCGAAGCGAGCGCGGCGAGCCCGTAGATCGACGCCGCGACCTCTCCGGCGATCGCCGCGGCGCCCGCTTCGGCGGCGGCGATGCGCGCGGCCTCGGCGTTGCTCGACACGGGCACGCACGTTGCGCGCGCGAGCCTCCTGGCGAGCCATTGCGAGCATTGCGCGAGCGACTGAGGATGCGAATACACGCGGGTCACGTCGTCGAGCGAAGGCGCGTTCGACAGCAGGTTCTGCTGGACGCGCAGCTTGATCTCGGCGCAGATCGAAAGCTCGGTCGTGCACATCAGGTCGAGCGTGCGGCCGACCGCGCCTTCGGTCGAATTCTCGACCGGAACGACCGCATAGTCTGCGCGTCCCCCTTCGCCGACGCGAAAGATCTCGTCGATCGTGACGCAGGGCAGCGCGTCGACGTGCTCGCCGAACTGGCGCAGCACCGCCGCGTGGCTGAACGTTCCTGCCGGCCCGAGGTAGGCGATGCGCAGCCTCTGCTCGAGCGCGAGGCACGCCGACATCACGCGGCGGAACACGCCGACGACCTGCTCGTCGGTCAGCGGGCCGCGGTTGTTGCCGGTGAGCCGCGCAAGCACGTCGGCCTCGCGCTCGGGGCGCCAGGCCGGACCGCCGCTGTCGGCCTTGAGCGCTCCGATCGCGCGCGCGTGGGTGGCCCGCTCGTTCAAGCGCGCGAGGATCTCGCGGTCGATCGCGTCGATGGCGTCCCGGTGCGCGCGCAGCGATGCGTCGCCGTCGCCCTGCCCGGCGGACGCGGCCCGCGGCGGCGTCGGTGGAGACTCAGCCATGCGTGCGCTCGAACTCGCGCATCCAGTCGATGAGCGCGGTCACTCCCGCCTGCGGCATCGCGTTGTAGATCGATGCGCGCATGCCGCCGGCCGCGCGGTGCCCCTTCAGCTGCATCAGGCCGCGCTCGTTCGCGCCGGCGAGGAACGCGGCGTCGAGCCGCGGATCGCGCAGGAAGAACGGCACGTTCATCCGCGAGCGGTCGGAGCGGGCGACCGGATTGCGGTAGAAGCCGCTGCGGTCGATCTCGCCGTAGAGCGCGCTCGCCTTGGCGACGTTCGCGCGCTCGATCGCCGCGAGGCCCCCCTGCCCGAGCAGCCACTCGAAGGTGAGCCCGGCGAGGTAGATGCCGAACGTCGGCGGCGTGTTGTACATCGATCCGGCCTGCGCCTGCACCGTGTAGTCGAGCACCGACGGGCACGTCCGCTGCGCGTGCCCGAGGAGATCGTCGCGCACGATCACCAGCGTGAGCCCTGCCGGCCCGATGTTCTTCTGCGCGCCGGCGTAGATGACGCCGAAGCGCGCGACGTCGAGCGGCCGTGACAGCAGGTGCGACGACGCATCGGCGACGAGCGGCGTGCTGCCGGTGTCGGGCAGGTCGAACCATTCGACGCCGCCGATCGTCTCGTTGCTGGTGATGTGGAGGTAGCTCGCGGAGGGCGAACGCCGCCACGAAGCGGGTACCGGCACCGACGTGTAGCCACCGTCGGCGGCCGATCCTGCGACGTTGACCGTGCCGTACCTGCGCGCCTCGGCGATCGACTTCTGCGCCCAGTGGCCGGTGTCGATGTAGTCGGCGACGCCGCCTTCGCGCAGGAGGTTCAGCGGCACCGCGGCGTTCTGCGCGAGCGCGCCGCCCTGCAGGAACAGCACACGGTAGAAGTCGGGGATCGCGAGGAGCGTGCGCAGGTCGCGCTCGGCTTTCGCGGCGACGGCGCCGAAATCGTCGCTGCGATGGCTCATCTCCATCACCGACATCCCGCGCCCGTGCCAGTCGAGGAGCTCGGCCTGCGCGCGCAGCAGCACGGGCTCCGGCAGCATCGCCGGCCCGGCGCTGAAGTTCCACACGCGACGCGTCACGGCGCCCCCGCGCTCACTCGTCGTCGCCGCCGTCGGGCTCGGCGACTCGCTCGAGGCCGGCGAGCCTCTCGCCGTCGCCGAGGTTGATGAGGCGCACCCCCTGCGTCGAGCGCCCCATCTCGCGGATCGATCCGACCGCCGTGCGGATCAGCACGCCGCCGGTCGAGATCAGCATCACCTCGTCGTCGTCGCGCACCAGCGCGGCGCCGATCACCTGTCCGTTGCGCTCCGACTGCTGGATCGCGATCATGCCCTTGGTGCCGCGCGCGTGCCGCGTGTACTCGACGATCGGCGTGCGCTTGCCGAAGCCGTGCTCGGTGGCGGTCAGCACCGACTGCGATTCGTCCTCGGCGACCAGCATCGCGATCACCTTCTGCCCCTTGCCGAGCATCATTCCGCGCACGCCGTGCGCGTTGCGCCCCATCGAGCGCACGTCGTTCTCGTCGAAGCGGACCGCCTTGCCTCCGGAGCTGAACAGCATCACGTCGTGCTTGCCGTCGGTGAGCGCGACGCCGATCAGCCGGTCGCCGTCGGCGAGGTCGACGGCGATGATCCCCGACGGCCTCGGGCGCGAGAAGTCCGCGACCGACGTCTTCTTCACCGTCCCCATCGCCGTCGCCATGAACACGTAGTGCCCGTCGGTGAACTCCTTCACCGGGAGGACGGCGGTGATCTTCTCGTTGTCGACGAGCGGGACCAGGTTGACGATCGGCTTGCCGCGCGATGCGCGCTGGCCGCGCGGAACGTTGTAGACCTTGAGCCAGTAGACGCGCCCTCGGTTGGAGAAGCAGAGGATGAAGTCGTGGGTGTTGGCGATGAACATCTGGTCGACGAAGTCGTCTTCCTTGGTCGCGGTCGCCTGCTTGCCGCGGCCGCCGCGACGCTGGGCGCGGTACTCGCCCACCGGCTGCGCCTTCATGTAGCCGCCGTGCGAAAGCGTCACCACCATGTCCTCGGGCGCGATCAGGTCCTCGACCGAGAGGTCGTCGCCGCGCTCGACGATCTCGCTTCGCCGGGCGTCGCCGAACTGCTCGCGGATCGCCACGAGCTCGTCGTGGACGATGCGCGTCACGCGCTCGGGCTTCGCGAGGATGTCGCCAAGGTCGTCGATCAGCGCCATCACTTCGCGGTAGTCGGAGGTGATCTTGTCCTGCTCGAGCCCGGTCAGCCGCTGCAGGCGCAGCTCGAGGATCGCCTGCGCCTGCGCCTCCGAGAGCCGGTAGCCGGCGGCACCCTGCCAGCCCAGCCCGGGCGGAAGGTCCTCGGGGCGTGCGGCGCCGGCCGTGGCGCGCGCCAGCATCTGCTCGACCAGCATCGAGCGCCACGTGCGCGCCATCAGCGCGGTGCGCGCTTCGGCCGGTGACGGCGAAGCCTTGATGAGCGCGATGATCTCGTCGACGTTGGAGAGCGCGACGGCGAGCCCTTCGAGCACGTGGCCGCGCTCGCGCGCCTTGCGCAGCTCGTAGTGCGTGCGTCGCAGCACGACCTCGCGCCGGTGGGCGAGGAAGTGCTGCAGGAACTGCCTGAGGTCGAGCAGGCGCGGCTGGCCGTCGACGAGCGCAACCATGTTCATGCCGAAGCTGTCCTGCAGCTGCGTGAGCTTGAACAGGTTGTTCTGGACGATCTCGGGAACTTCGCCGCGCTTCAGCTCGATCACGACGCGCATGCCCGACTTGTCGGATTCGTCGCGCAGATCCGAGATGCCCTCGAGCTTCTTCTCGCGCACCAGTTCGCCGATCCGCGCGAGCAGGCTGGCCTTGTTCACCTGGTAGGGGATCTCGTCGACGATGATCGCCTGCCGGTTGCCCTTGTCGAGGTCCTCGAAGTGGGTGCGCGCGCGGATCACGACGCGCCCGCGCCCGGTGCGGTAGCCCTCGCGCACGCCCTCGATGCCGTAGATGATCCCGGCAGTCGGGAAATCGGGTGCCGGGATGTGCTCCATCAGCTCGTCGACGCCGAGCTCGGGATGCGCGAGCAGCGCGATCGCTCCGGCGATCACTTCCGACAGGTTGTGCGGCGGGATGTTGGTCGCCATGCCGACGGCGATCCCCGACGCGCCGTTGACGAGCAGGTTCGGCAGCCGCGACGGCAGCACCGCCGGCTCCTGCTCCTTGCCGTCGTAGTTCGGCGCGAAATCGACGGTTTCCTTGTCGATGTCGGCGGTGAGTTCGTTGGCGATGCGCTCGAGCCGGCACTCCGTGTAGCGCATCGCCGCCGGGTTGTCGCCGTCGACCGAGCCGAAGTTGCCCTGGCCGTCGATCAGCGGATAGCGCAGCGAGAACTCCTGCGCCATGCGCACCAGCGTGTCGTAGATGGCGAGGTCGCCGTGGGGGTGGAAGCGCCCCATCACGTCGCCGACGACGCGCGCGCATTTGACGTAGGGCCGGTTGTAGACCATGTTCGCCTCATGCATCGCGTAGAGCACGCGGCGATGCACCGGCTTCAGGCCGTCGCGGACATCGGGAAGCGCCCGGCCGACGATCACGCTCATCGCGTAATCGAGGTACGAATGGCGCATCTCGGCTTCGATGCTTACGGGCAGGGTTTCTTTGGCAAACTGCTCCATGGATCGGGATGATTCCTTGCGTGTGCGGGCGGGCGAAACGCAACTTCGGCAAAAGTGCGCCAGGAGGCGCAATTTGCGCCCGTGGCGGCGCCCGTCCGACCGCTTTCGGGTGCCGGGAACGTCGCGGGAGACGTCGGGAAGACGTTGATAATACGCAATTTTAGCACGTCGTTGTATCGCTGCTACAGTCTCGACGGGCCCCGTCGCGGGGGCGGGGATTTCTTTGCTGACGCCAAATCCCGCGTGGTATAGTCGACGGCAGCAGAAAGGGTTCGACGCGTCAGCTATTTAGCGCCGCGGGCCACGTCATCGCGTCCGTAAGAAACCGGTTCAAAACCAAGTCAAAGGGGTAGAACAAATGACTCGACGTCTTATCTCCGGGGTTGCCGCGGGCGTGCTCGCTGCGGCGCTGGTCGGCAGCGTTGCTGCACAACCGAAGGCCGATCCCAGGGGTTACGTGCCCGGCGCCGCTGGCTGCAACCCCAAGGACTGCGCCTACGTCATCGACAGCTGGGGCAACAAGGACAACAACGTCGTGAAGAGCGGCGCCTACAACGGCGCGAAGGGGCTCGAAGGCAACCTGTGCTGGAGGACCGGATACTGGACGCCGAAGATGGCGATCGCCGCGTGCGATCCCGATCTCGTTCCGAAGCCCACGCCGGTCGCTGCCCCGGCCCCCGCTGCTCCGGCCGCGCCGGCTCCTGCGCCGGCGCCCGCTGCGCCGAAGGTGCAGAAGATCACGCTCGCGTCGAAGGCGCTGTTCGACTTCGACAAGGCCGTGCTGAAGCCCGAGGGCAAGGCTGCCATCGACAGCGAGATCGTCTCCAAGCTGCCCAACGTCGAGAAGCTCGAACTCGTGCTGGTGACCGGTCATACCGACCCGATCGGCACGCAGAAGTACAACCAGAAGCTGTCCGAGCGCCGCGCCGATGCCGTGCGCGACTACCTCGTCAGCAAGGGCGTGCCGAAGGACAAGATCGAGACGCTCGGCATGGGCAAGACGCAACCGCTGCCCAACGTGATCTGCCACCAGAAGAACTTCAAGGAGCGGGTCGCGTGCTACGCGCCGGATCGTCGCGTCGAAATCGAAGTGAAGGGTGAAGCGGTCGTGCACTGAGCACCGCCCTGGGCACCCCATCAAGCCCCGCCTCGTGCGGGGCTTTTTGTTGGTGCGCCCGGCAGGGCGCACTCACTTGGAGGTGAAAGTCCTCTACACACCCGACACGGGGAAGTGTTAGCTGCACGGCAAGGGTGTCCTGGGTGACTGGGAATCTGAAGGAAGCCGGAGGCA
>JAFEDF010000140.1 GCA_018241785.1 Pseudomonadota bacterium
ATAGGCCGCGGCAAAAGCCGCCTGTGCAGCCGTCCCCTGCAACGACCCGTCGGCCGCAAGCTGTGCGAAGCGCGGTCCCTGCTCGATCGCGAGGAAGACGGCAATCGGGCCCGACGTCAGCGGCAAGCCGACCAGCCATCCGCCGGTCGCCTGACCGAAGCGGCGGCTGACGAGCGTCGCGACGAGAATGAGCGTGGGCGTCGTGAACAGTTTGAAGAGGAGGATCGTCATCGGCCGCTGCGCTTCGCTGGCGGAGGTTCGAGAGGGTGCCGGCGGGTCCGTGATCATGTCACGAATCCAGCCCGTCCTGCGATCGATTGCCCGTGAAGCTCGCCCGGAGCAAGCCCTGCCCGCGTGACGGATCGCGACGGGCACGGAACTCGGCCGCAGGCACGTGCCCGGGGATGCACAGCACGCCGATTGAGCGGCGCATCGGCCCGCCTCGACGATTGCGGCACACTGTCGCTTGCGCGCGCCCCGTCCGGGGCGCGCTTCGGAAAGACGAGGCTTGAATGCGGGCGGAACCATGAAGGCGCTCTTGCTGAGGCAGCACGGCGGGCTCGACGACCTCGACCTCGTGGACGACTATCCATTGCCGCAAGCCGGCGAGGGCCACGTGGTGATTCGCGTGCGCGCCTCGTCGTTCAACTACCACGACGTGTTCACCGTGCGGGGCATGCCCGGGATCAAGGTGCCGCTTCCGGTGATCATCGGGCTCGACATGGCAGGCGAGATCACCGCGATCGGTGAAGGTGTGACCGGCTGGTCGGTCGGCGACCGGGTGCTCGTCAATCCGCTCAACCGGCGCAAGGGCCTGATGGGCGAGATGCTCGACGGCGGCATGGCCGAGTACTGTCGCGTCGCGGCCGATCAGCTCATTCGAATGCCGGCCACGGTCCCGTTCGAGGCGGCGGCAGCGCTGCCGGTCGCCTACGGCACCGCCCACCGGATGCTGATCACCCACAAGACCGTCGCGGCGGGAGACCGCGTGCTGGTGCTGGGCGCGAGCGGCGGCGTCGGCACTGGCTGCGTGCTGCTCGCGAAGATGCTCGGCGCCGAGGTCATCGCCTGCGCCGGCGGCGAAGAGAAGATGCAGCGGCTGAAGGACATCGGAGCCGACGAGGTGATCGACTACCGGAAGGTCGATTTCTCGCGCTGGGCGATCGAGAAATACGGCAAGCCGCAGCGGCGCAGCTACGAAGGCGGCGTCGACGTGGTGATCAACTTCACCGGGGGCGACACCTGGGTGCCGTCGCTCAGGTGCCTCAAGCGCGGCGGACGGCTGCTCGTCTGCGGCGCGACCGCCGGGCACGATCCCGCGGAGGACCTGCGCTACATCTGGAGCTTCGAGCTCAACATCATCGGCTCGAACAGCTTCTACGACGACGACCTCGCCGCGCTGATGGAACTGATCGCGCAAGGGCGCATCGCGCCGGTGATCGACCGCGTGCTGCCGCTCGCCGAGGCGCGCGAGGGGCTGCGCCTGATCCAGGATCGCGAAGTGCTCGGCAAGGTGGTGGTCACGCCTTAGCCGGAACACGAGGAGCCAACATGCCCGAAGCCCTGCCGACGGTCGACCAAGTCCAGTCGATGATCACCCGAGCGCCCTACCACCAATGGCTGGGGCTCACCGTGCTGCGCGTCGCCGAAGGCGAGATCGACATCGGCGCCGCGTGGCGCGACGAATGGGTGGTCAGCCCCGAGCGACGCTACACCCACGGCGGCATTCTCGCGGCGCTGGTCGACCTCGCCGCCGACTGGGCGCTCGTGTCGCGCACCGGGCGCGGCGTGCCGACGATCGACCTGCGCATCGACTACCATCGTGCGGCGATGCCGGGCAACCTCGTCGCCCGCGGCAGGCTGGTGCAATGGGGCAGCCAGTTTTCGGTGAGCGAAGCGACGGTGAGCGCCGACGGCGGAACCTTGGTGGCGAGCGGCCGCGGCGTCTACCTCACCGCCCCACCGAAGACGTGAGCGTCGTTCGATGACGCTCGCGGTCGACCACGCCGTCGTCAACGTGCTGCGCGACATGGACGCGGCCGTGCAGCGCTTTGAATCGCTCGGCTTCACGCTGACCCCGCGCGGCCACCACTCGCTCGGCTCGATCAACCACCTGATGGTCTTCGGCCGCGACTATCTGGAACTCGTCGGCCTGCCCGACGGCGATGGACCGGTGCGCCGCGAGATCGCCGACAGTCCCACCGGGCTCAATGGGCTGGTGTTCGCGACCGCCGATGCAGGCGCCTTGCACCGTGACCTCGAGGTGCGCGGCGTGCCCGCCTTGCCGCCGCTGGCCTTCGACCGCCCGGTCGAGATCGACGGCACGATTCAGCGCGCGTCGTTTCGCACCGTCCGGCTCGATGCAGGCTGGGTGCATGGCGGCCGCGTGTACTTCTGCGAGCACGAGACGCCCGAACGGGTGTGGCGCCCGCCGTGGCAGCACCACCGCAACGGAGTGTACGAACTCGCCGGCATGACCATCGTGGTGCCCGACCCCGCCCGCGAGGCCAGCCGGTACGCAGCGCTCGGCGCACAAACGCTGCAGGACGGCACCGCGCGCGACGGCGAGGCCGTCCTCACCTATGGGCACTTCGCGCTGCGCCTGGTCACGCCGGAAGGTTACAGTGCGCACTATGGCGACCTCGGCAGTGACGGCGGCGGGCGCGCTGCGTTCATGGGTGCGCTCGCGCTTCGCACCGTCGCGCTCGCCAGGCTGCGCGAATGCGTCACGGCCGGAGCGATCGCCCACCGGGACCTGCCGGCGCGGGTCATCCTCGCGGCACAATCGTGGTTCAACACCGTCATCGAGTTCGTCGAATAGCGCGATTTGTCACAATGCCGCCATGAGCGCTCCGTACAACCTCGGTGACCTGATCGATCGCAGCCGCGACCTCGCGAAAGTCGCGCTCATCGACCTCGGCGGTGACGGCGGCGAGGTTCGCGAGTACACCTACGCAGCGCTCGATCGCCTCTGCAGCGGCATCGCACGCGCGCTCCTTGCGCGCGGCTTTCGCCGCGGCGAGCGCGTCGCGATCCTGTCGGCCAATCGCACCGAATACCTCGCGGCGTACTACGGCGCGATGCGCGCGGGCATCGTCGCCGTTCCCGTCAATCACCGCTTTCCGCGCGAGCGGATCGCCTTCGTGTTGCGCGATGCCGGCGCAAAGCTTCTGTTCTGCGACCGCGAGCGCCGCCACGACGCCTCTGCCGACCTGCCGACGGTGGTGTTCGGCGACCCGGACGCCGCGGGCTTCGACGCCTTCCTCGATCCCGGAGTGTTCGACGCCGTCGTGCCCGAACCGGGCGAGGCCGCGATGATCCTCTACACCTCCGGCTCGACCGGGCGTCCCAAGGGGGTCGTGCTGTCGCACCAGAGCCATCTTTGGACGGTGCAGGTGCGGATGGAGGGCCATGACCTCGCACATCATCGCTACCTCATCGCCGCGCCGCTCTATCACATGAACGCGCTCGCGCTGTCCAAGCTCGCCTGCGCGGCGCACGCGGCCATCGTGCTGATGCCGCAGTTCAGCGCGCCGGCGTACGTCGACGCGATCGGGCGTTACCGTACGACCTTCCTCACCGCGGTGCCGCCGATGATCGCCATGATGCTGCGCGAGCGCGACCGGCTCGCGCGTATCGACCTCTCGTCGGTCGAGTTCCTGCGCATGGGCTCGGCGCCGGCGAGCCCGGGCCTGCTCGCGGCGATCGCCGAGGCGATGCCGCGCGCGCGGATCATCCACGCCTACGGAACCACCGAGGGCGGCCCGGTAGTGTTCGGACCGCACCCCGACGGCATTCCCCAGCCGCCGTCGTCGGTCGGCTATCCGCATCGTCGCGTTGCGCTGCGCCTCGCCGACGGCGACAACCTCGACGCGGTGCAGGGCGTGCTGCAGATGAAGTCACCGGCGCTCATGTCGGGCTACCACAACCGCCCCGACCTCGCGCCGCCGTTCACCGCTGACGGCTTCTACGTCACCGGCGACGTGATGCGCCGCGACGAGCATGGCTTCCACTACTTCGTCGGCCGCGCCGACGACATGTTCGTGTGCGGCGGCGAGAACATCTACCCGGGCGAGGTCGAGAAGCTTCTCGAAACGCACCCGGACGTCGTGCAGGCCTGCGTGGTTCCGGTGGGCGACGAGATCAAGGGCCAGAAGCCGGTTGCCTTCTGCGTGCCGAGGCCAGGCACGACCCCGGCCGAGGCACAATTGCGCGAGTACACGCTCGTGCATGGGCCCGCGTACGCGCACCCGCGGCGCATCTGGCTCGTCGACCGGCTGCTGCTCGGCCCGACCGGCAAGATCGACCGCAAGGGACTCGCTGCACTGGCGCGCCAACGGGTGGGCGAGGCGGCGGTGTGCGTCACGTGATGCGCGCGTGGCCTGCCGCGCGGGACTCGGAATTCCGGCAACACAATCGATGGAGGATTCGATCATGAAGGTTTCGCGAGGCGGCATCGGCTTCGGATGCATCCTGCTTTCGCTGTGGCTCGGTCTCGGTTCCGCCCGCGCGGCGCAGCCGGCGGAAGGGCCGGTGAAGCTCACCATCGCGTCGTTCCAGATCGGCTCGTCGTGGTACGTCTATTCGGTCACCCTCGGGCGCATCCTCGACGGCGTTCTGCCGAAGGGTTCGACCATTGACACTCCGCCCCTGGGCGGCGGCGCCGCCAACACTCGCCTGGTCGAAGCCGGCAAGGCTGACGTCGGCTTCAGCCACACCGTCGCCAACCGCTGGGCGTGGGATGGCACGGTCGCCTACGACAAGCCGATGCGCCACCTGCGCGGCCTCGTCGGCGGGCTCGATGTCTACTACCTCGCCGTGCTCGCCTCGGGCAGGGACGTGGGCCCCGGCCTCGAGACCTACTTCCAGAAGCAGAAGCCCGATGCGCGCGTCGACCTCAATCCCGCCGGAAGCATCGCGACCTACGCCGGCCGCCTCGAGCTCGATCTCGCCGGCGCCTCGCCGGAGGAGCTCAAGAAGCGCGGCGGCAACGTCAGCATGGTGCCGTCGTCGGTGCTGCGCGACGACATCACGAGCGGCCGCGCCGACGCGTTCGTCAACGTGATCACCGTCGGGCATCCGCTGACCACGCAGATCACGCAGGTGCACGAGATGACGTTCCTGCAGCCCTCCGGCAAGCTGCTGCAGGAAATGCACGACAAGTACGGATTCACGCCCGCAGTCCTGCCCGCGGGCTCGTTCAAGGGACAGACCCGCGACGTCACGCTGCCGCACACGACCACCACGCTGATCGCGCGCGACGACATGCCCGACTGGCTCGCCTACGCGATCACCAAGGCGGTATGCGAGCACACCGAGGAACTGGTGGCCGCGACGAAGGCACTCAAGGATTTCAAGCCCGAAGACGCGTGGAAGCCCGAGAACCTCAACCTTCCGCTGCATCCGGGCGCCGCACGCTACTACCGCGAGCGCGGCTGGATGAAGTAGGCGGCGGCAGGCCGGATGACCGCACGCCTGCACGACCGCGAGGGTGAGCTGCCCGAGGCGCAGGCCTCGCGCTGGCGGGGTCTGCTCATGCCGGTGCCGCTGGTGGCGCTGGCATGGACCCTCTTCCAGGTCGCCATCTGGTGGTTCAACGACATCGATCTCAACGTCCAGTACTCGGGGCACGTGTCGTTCGCCGTCGCCGTCGCGCTGCTCGCCACCGGCGAGAAGCGCGACGGCGCCGCCGGCCGCTGGATGAACCGGCTCCTCGCTGTGGTGGCGCTGCTCCCGACGGTGTACCTTGCCGCCAACGCGCATCGCATCACGTTCCGCGTCTCGGGGCTCGACCCGGTGCTTCTCGGCGACTACGTGTGTGCCATCGCGCTCGTCGTGCTGCTGTTCGAAGCTTCGCGTCGGGTGCTCGGCTGGGGCATGTGCGTGATCGCCGGCCTGTTCATCGGATATCAACTGCTCGGCATCTTCCTACCGCCGCCGTTCGGTCATAACCAGGCGGGCCTCGGCCTCCTCGTCGACCAGCAGTTCCTCACCCTCGAAGGTGTCTTCGGCATTCCGACCGGCGTGTCGGTGCGCGTAGTGTTCTACTTCATCCTGTTTGCCGCCGTGTTCGAAGCCTATGGCGGCGGGCGCATGATCATCGAGCTCGCCCTGGCGCTGACCGGGCGCAGCACCGGCGGACCGGCGAAGGCGGCGATCGTCGGCTCGGCCATGATGGGCACGGTCTCCGGGAGCGCGGTGGCGAACGTCATGGCGGTGGGCATCTTCACCATTCCGCTGATGAAGCGCGCGGGCTACCCTCCTCGCTTTGCGGCGGCGGTCGAAGCGGTGGGCTCGACCGGAGGGCAACTCATGCCGCCAGTGATGGGAGCCGGCGCCTTCGTCATGGCCGACTTCCTGCGCATCCCGTACAGCGCGGTCATCGTTGCGGCAGTGCTGCCGGCGCTGTTCTACTACCTCGCGCTGTTCCTCGCGGTGGACTTCAAGGCGCGCCTGGCGGCGCTCGGCACGCTGTCCCGTGCCGAGATCCCCGCGGTCCGGCGCATCCTCGCGGAGCGCGGACATCTGCTGCTGCCGCTCGTCTGGCTCACCGTCCTCATCGTCAGCGGCTATGGCATCGCCGACGCGTGCCTGCAGGCGATCGCCGGCACGATCGTCATCGGCAGCCTGCGCAAGACCACGCGGCAGGGATGGTTCTCGCTGGTGCAGAGCCTGTCGCTCGGCGCGCAGCGCAGCGTGTCGGTCGCGCTGCCTTGCGCGCTCGCCGGCATCATCGTCGGCGTCATCGCGTTTACCGGCCTCGGCACCAAGTTCACCGGCTTCGTCGTCGACGTCTCCGCCGGCTCGACGGTGGCAATCGTCGTGCTGGCGATGATCGCGACGCTCATTCTCGGCTGCGGCATGCCGACCACATCGGCCTACATCATGGGCGCCGTATTGCTGGCGCCTGCGCTGATCACCGCAGGCGTGGCGCCACTGGTGGCACACATGTTCGTGTTCTACTTCGCCATCCTGTCGATGATCACTCCGCCGGTCGCGCTTGCCGCCTATGCGGCCGCAGCGATTGCCGACACGCCGCCGAATGCAACCGGATGGGAGGCGGCGCTGCTCGGCATTCCGGTGCTGATCATTCCGCTCGTCTTCTTCGGCCGCCCGAGCCTCCTCCTGATCGGCGGTGCCGACCAGATCCTCGTCTCGGCGGCGCTCACCTTCGCTGCGATCGTCGCGCTGTCGGGCATGACGATCGGGTGGCTCTTCCGGCCGCTGGCCGTGCGCGAGCGCCTGCTGCTCGGGATCCTCGGCATCGGAACCGTGATCCCGTTGCACGGCATGACCTATTTCTCCGCCGCTGCGCTCGCAATCGTCGTCGCGTGGCTCGTCCTGCAGCGCAACCGCGTCGGCAAGGCGGCGGTATAAGTCCGGCGCGCGCCGGCACTGACGCAGGTCCTCCTCCAAGCAACATCGCATCAAATATCTGAGCCGGCCCGCTTCGATGCGGCGTGGTCGGCGGTAGTACCATTGCGCGGCCAAACAAACTTCCCCGGAGGGACGGGTGACGCGCGATCATCGGCGGCTGGCAGCAATCGTTTCGTTCGACGTGGCGGGCTACTCGCGCCTGATGGGCGCGGACGAGAGCGGCACGCTTGCGTCGCTCAAGGCACATCGGCGCGAGCTGATCGATCCCAAGATCGCCGAGCACGAAGGCCGCATCGTCAAGACAACCGGTGACGGCTTGCTGGTCGAGTTCGCAAGCGTCGTCGACGCGGTCCGCTGTGCGGTCGAGGTACAGCGCGGTATGGCCGAGCGGAACGCTGGGGCCCTTCCGGACAAGCGGCTCGACTTCCGCATCGGCATCAACGTCGGGGACATCATCATCGACGGCGACGACATTTTCGGCGATGGCGTCAACGTCGCCGCGCGCCTCGAGGCACTGGCTGAGCCCGGCGGAATCTGCGTCAGCCGTGTCGTGCGCGACCAGGTGCTCGACAAGCTTTCTTTCTCGTTCGAGGACCTCGGCAAGCAGGAAGTCAAGAACATCGTGCACCCGGTGGAAGTGTTCCGGGTCGCGATCGACTCTGCAGGGCCGGTGTCGACGAGCCCAACGGCCGCCGGGCGCACGCGGACTTCGCCGCACCCCTCGACACGGCGTTCGCGACCCGGGCGAGCGCTGCTCGCAGTGGCGGTGCTCGCCATCCTGGGGCTCGCCGCATGGAGTGCGTATCGCGCCCTCGTTTCGCCGGCGGTTGTTGTGCCGTATTCGGCCCAGGACCGGCGGATGACATTTGCAGTGCTGCCCTTTCACGCGCCCGCCGGCGACGCGGGCGCCGTGAGCGTCGCGGCTGCCACGACCGACGCCGCGATCGCCGTCGAAGAAGGAAACGTGGTATGGGCGCAGGTCGCCTCGCGCCGCAGCGTCGGGCAGGCGCTGGCGCAGCACACCGGCGCCCGGGACATCGGCAAGGCGCTCGACGTACATTTCCTGATCCGCGGCAACGTGACTCCGGCGGCTTCCGGATACAGGGTGGAGATGCTGATGGTCGACGTCTCGACCGAGCGCGCCATCGGTACAAAGTCGCTGCCGGTCGCGGCGGACGCGGTGATGCCGCGACGCGAAGACCTCCAGGGCGCACTCGGCATGCTCACGTACAACGCGCTTCAGTCGGAAGTCCAGCGTGCGCGAGCCAAGCCTGCTCAAGCGCTCGACGTGCGCGACCTGTCGTTCAGGGCCTACGTCGATTGGGGCGAGCATAAGCAGCATCGCGACGAGAAGGGTGCCTACGTCGCCGCCACCGACCTGCTGAATCGCGCGCTTGCGCTCGCGCCCGACGACCCGCTGGCGCTCTATCTCACCGCACAGGTGAATCTCTGCGACTGCGTCAACGGCTGGTCGAAGAACGTCGAGGAGCAGCAGGCGATCGGAGCTGCCGCACTCGAGAAGTACCTGCGACACGACCCGGATTCGCCGAGGATGCTGAACCTGAAGAGCGAATTGTTCGCGCTGCACGGACGCTACGAAGAGTCGCTGCTGGTCACCGAATCGGTTCTGAAGCGCAATCCGGACAATACCGAGGCGCAGTGGGACGAGGCGTACGCCCTGCTGAAGCTCGGGAGGCCGAAGGACGCAAGCGCAGTGATCGACAAGGTTCTCGCCAGCGGTGCCCCGACGGGAGCCGATGTTGCCGCGCTGGCTGCCGCGGTCGACTTCACGCTGGGTCGCTACGACGACGCGGCGCGGATGGCGCGCAGCGCGGTCACCGGGCTGAGCCACGACGACTTGCGCAACTCGAGGCTGGGCGCAGTCGGCCTCACGCTGGTCGCCGCCGAGGCCAGGCTTGGGCACGCCGCACAGGCGAGAGCGGCGCTCGCCGATTTCGAAGCGGCAGTGCCAGGGGTTCAGTCGATTGCGGCGATCAAGGCGTGGATGCATCCTGCCGCCGACCTCGCCGGCTTTCAGCCGCTCTTCGACGGGCTGCGACTCGCCGGCATTCATGATTGAGAAGCGCAGGCTCGGCACAACCGGCCTCGCGGTGTCGCGCATCGCGCTTGGTTGCGGCAACTTCGGCGGCGTCGGGTCACCCCGGCACCTGATCGGCCACGGGCTCGACCGGGACGCTGCATTCGCGAGCATGGACGAAGCGGTCGCACTCGGGATCGACCTGTTCGACACCGCGCACAGCTATGCCGGCGGCGCGAGCGAAGTGATGATCGGCGAATGGCTCGCGGCACAGCCTCGGCACGTGCGAGACGGCATCCACCTTGCCACCAAGGTCGGCACCGTCGCAACCGAAATTGGAGTCACGGTCGACCTCTCCC
>JAFEDF010000141.1 GCA_018241785.1 Pseudomonadota bacterium
CCGAAGGTCGCCAAGTTCCGCAAGGCGTTCGCGAACCGCCTCAAGCGCGGCGGCTGACTAGGGAAGCTCTGCGCAACGGGAACGGACCCTGTTTCAGCGATCGGCCGCGCCGGGAAGCGGCGGGGATGCGGCGACGCGCGAGTTCGACCGCGAAGGCCGAGGGAGTGGGGTACCGTGACGGGCTCAGACACCGGCTGCGTTCCGCAGCCGAACTCGCGCGTCACGGTACCCCGCTCCCTCGGCCTCCACGGTCGGTGTAGAGCGCGCCGGAGCATCCCCGCCGCTTCCCGGCGTGGCCGATCGCTGAAACAGGGTCCGTTCCCGTTGCGCAGAGCTTCCCTAGTCAGCCGCCGCGCTTGAGGCGGTTCGCGAACGCCTTGCGGAACTTGGCGACCTTCGGTGCGACGACGTACGTGCAGTAGGGAGCGCTGCCGTTGTGGGCGAAGTAGTCCCTGTGGTAGTCCTCGGCGGCGTAGAACGGCGCCGGCCCCTCGATCGCGGTGACGACCGGACCGTCCCACAGCCTTTGCGCGGCGAGCTCGGCGATCACGCGGCCGGCCGCCTGCCGCTGCGCGTCGCCGTCGCAGAAGATCACCGATCGATACTGCGGGCCGATGTCGTTGCCCTGGCGGTCGCGCGTCGTCGGGTCGTGGACCGCGAAGAACACGCGCAGCAGATCGGCGTACGACAGCACGCGGGGGTCGAACGTGAGGCGCACGACCTCGGCGTGCCCGGTACGCCCGGTGCAGACGTCCTCGTAGCTCGGGTCGGGAACGGTCCCGCCGGCATAGCCTGATTCGACGCGCTCGACGCCTTCGAGCTCGCGGAACACCGCCTCGAGGCACCAGAAGCAGCCGCCGCCGAGGATCGCCGTGGCGCGGACGGCGACTTCGCCGGGAGTGGCGTCGGGGGCGCCGTCGGGAGCGGCGTCGGTCGCAGTCGATGGGTCGTGACTGCTGGTCATGCACAGAGCTTACACCTGGCGATCTGGGATAATCGCCGCGCCGTGATGCCCGACCCTTTCCGCTTCGTGGCGCGGGTGGCTGCGCGGATGCGCGAGGTCGACCTCGGCCGGGCAGCCGCGAGCCTGTCGTTCACGACGCTCCTTGCCATCGTCCCGCTCGCCACGGTGACGGTCGCCTTCGTCGCGCGCTTCCCGCTGTTCGACGAGTGGCTGCGTACCCTCGAGCAGTTCATGATCCGCCACCTCCTGCCGTTCGCGGCGGCAGCCGAGGTGCGGCTCAGGGTGACCGAATTCGCCGACCAGGCGATGCGCCTCTCGGCAATCTCGATTGCCGTGATCGCCGCGACCGCGCTGCTCGCGATCGCCACCGTCGAGCGCGAGATCAACGTGATCTGGGGCGTTCGCGAAGGACGCCCGGTTGCACGGCGGCTCATCGTCTATACCCTCGGCCTCACCGCGGGACCGGTGCTGATCGGCGCCAGCATCTCGCTCACCACGTGGCTCGTCGTGCATTCGCTCGCGGTCGTGCCGATTCACCGCTCGGCCGGCGAGCGCATCGTCCGCGCGCTGCCGTTCATGTTCGCGTTCGCCGGGCTGACGCTGCTCTACAAGGCGGCACCGGCACGGCGCGTTCCGTGGGTCGCCGCGGCGATCGCCGGCGCACTCGCGGCGGCGGCGCTCGAAGCCGCCAAGGCGGGGTTCGCGTGGTACGTCACGCGCGTATCGACCTACCAGGCGGTCTACGGCGCGCTTTCCGCGCTGCCGATCTTCCTCATCTGGGTGTACCTGTGCTGGGTCATCGTGCTGGCCGGCGCGGCGATCAACGCGACACTGGTGGAGCCGGGCGGCAAGCGCGGCAGGCGCGGCGCGCGATCGCGCTGACGCGCGGGCGGTGCGCGGCGGTGCGCGGCGGTGCGCGGCGGTGCGCGGCGGTGCGATGCGAGCCCGCCGCCGACCGGTTGCCTCGCGGCGCCCGGCCACGCTACATTTCGCCGTTGCCGGGGAAGGGCATCGTCGCGCATTCCTCCGGGCCTTCACAGGAGTGACCCTCAAGTGTGGTCGATGATCGAAGCGGCCGGGTGGCCGATCTGGCCGCTGATCGTGGCGTCCGTCATTGCGCTTGCGCTGATTTTCGAGCGCGCGTGGTCGCTGCGGCAGAGTGCGGTCGCGCCGCGCGGCATGGTCGACCACGTGCTGGTCGAGTACAAGCACACCGGCGCGACGCAGGACCTGCTCGTGCGCACGGCGGAGCAGGGGCCGCTCGGGCGCATTCTCGCCGCGGGACTCGCCAACGTGAAGAGCCCGCGCCCGGTGATGAAGGAGGCGATCGAGGAGGTCGGCCGGCTCGCGACGCACGAGCTCGAGCGCTTCCTCACCACGCTGGGGACGATCGCCGCGATGGCGCCGCTGCTCGGCCTCTTCGGCACCGTGGTCGGGATGATCGAGATCTTCGGCTCGCAGAGCGCCACGGGGTCGAACCCGATCGTGCTCGCGCACGGCATCTCGGTCGCGCTCTACAACACCGCGATGGGGCTCATCGTTGCGATTCCGAGCATGATCTTCTACCGGTATTTCCGCGCCAGGGTCGACACGCTGGTGATCGAGATGGAGCAGCAGGCGATCAAGCTGGTCGACTTCGCCCACGGCGAGCGGCGATGAACCTGCGCGGCGATCGCTCGCGCGACGAGCCGGAGATCAACTTCATCCCGTTGATCGACGTGATGCTCGTCATCCTGATCTTCCTCATGGTGACGACGACCTACCAGCGCGTCACCGAACTGCAGATCACGCTGCCGCAGGCCGATGCCGCCACCGCAAGGCAGCAGCCGCGCGAGATCGAGGTCGGGCTCGACGCGCAGGGCCGCTATTCGATCGCCGGCGGGCCGCCGTTCGTGTTCACGACGCCGGAAGCGATGACCGCCATGCTGCGCAGTGCCGCCGGCAGCGAGCGCGAGCCGGTGATCGTCATCAACGCCGACGCGCGCGCTTCGCACCAGTCGGTGGTGCGGGTGATGGAGGCCGCGCGCGACGCGGGCTACACGCACATCACCTTCGCGACGCAGGCGGCGGCATCGCCCGCGCGCTAGCGTCGCTGCCCGTGACGCTCGCCGCGCGGATCGAACGGGCGTGGTGGCGGCCGTCGGCCGGTGTCGTCGCGATGCTGCTCGCGCCGGCGGCCGCGCTGTTCGGCGCGGTGTCGGCGCTGCGCAGGCGTCTGTATCGCAGCGGTTGGCTCGCGAGCGCGCGCATGCCGGTGCCGGTAGTCGTGGTCGGGAACATCGCCGTCGGCGGCACCGGCAAGACACCGCTCACCGCTGCGCTCGCGAAGGCGCTGCAGGAACGCGGCTTTCGCCCCGGCATCGTCAGCCGCGGCTACGGGCGCAGCGGGCGCGCGCCGTGCGAGGTGACCGCGACGAGCCCCTGGCGCGAAGTCGGCGACGAGCCGCTCGTGCTCGCGCGCACCGGCGTGCCGGTCTTCGTGGCAGCGCGGCGCGCAGCCGCTGCCGCGGCGCTCCTCGCCGCGCATCGCGACGTCGACCTGATCCTCTCCGACGACGGCCTGCAGCACTACGCGCTCGCGCGCGACTTCGAGATCGCCGTCGTCGACGCGCTGCGGGGCAGCGGCAACGGGCTGCTGCTGCCGGCGGGCCCGTTGCGCGAGCCCGTGACCCGTCTCGACGAGGTCGACGCGATCGTCGAGCGCCATGCGGGGCCCGACGGCGCCGGTGCGGCGGCGCAGGGCGGCCGCAGCGCGCGCGGCGCACGCAGCAAGGTCGCGCGCTACGCGATGCGCTACCGGGAGGGAGACTGGCGCAACCTCGTCGATGGCGGCGCGTGCGCCGACCCGGCGCAGCTCGCCCGCGGCGACGTCGTCGCCATCGCGGCGATCGCCGACCCGGCCCCGTTCTTCGCGGCCATCGCACGATCGGGCATCACCGCGCGCACCCGCGCATTTCCCGACCACCACGGCTTTCGCGCCGGGGACGTCGCCTTCCCGGGAGCGCGCGCGATCCTGATGACCGAGAAGGACGCGGTAAAATGCCGCGAGTTCGGCGACACGCGCATGTGGTTCCTGCCCATTCGTGCGGCGGTCGATCCGGCGCTCGTCGACGCCATCGTGGAGAGGCTGCGTGGATCCCAAGCTGCTCGAGATGCTCGTTTGCCCGGTGACCAAGGGCCCGCTGATCCTTGATCGCGAGCGGCAGGAGCTGATCTCGCGTTCGGCCCGGCTCGCCTATCCGATCCGCGACGGCATTCCGGTCATGCTCGAAGAGGAGGCGCGCAAGCTCGGCCCCGAGGAATGGGAAGCGCTGAAGGAGTGAGCTTCGTCGCGCTGATCCCGGCGCGCCACGCTTCGACGCGGCTTCCCGGCAAGCCGCTCGCCGATCTCGCCGGGCTGCCGATGGTCGTGCACGTTGCGCACCGCGCAAGGGAAAGCGGCGCGTCGCGCGTCATCGTGGCAACCGACGATGTGCGGGTCGCCGATGCGGCATCGGCCCACGGCGTCGAGGCGCTGCTCACCGGGGCGGGGCACGCGACGGGCACCGACCGGCTCGCCGAGGCGGCGGCGCTTCTCGGCCTCGCCGACGACGCGCTCGTCGTCAACGTGCAGGGCGACGAGCCGCTGATCGATCCCGCGCTGATCGGCACGGTCGCGCGCCTGCTCGCGACGCGCCCCGATGCTTCGATCGCGACGGCGTGCCACCCGATCGCTTCGGCGGCCGAGCTCTTCAACCCGAACGTGGTGAAGGTGGCGCTCGCCGCGCGAGGCCTCGCGCTCTACTTCAGCCGGGCGCCGATTCCGTGGGCGCGCGATGCCTTTGCGCAGCTTGCCGATGATCCGCATGCGCGAGCGGTCGCCGCGCTGCCGGCGGGCCTGCCCGTCTACCGGCACTACGGCCTCTATGCCTACCGCGCCGGCTACCTTCGCGCGTTTCCGCGCCTCGAGCCTGCGCCACTCGAGCGCTTCGAGGCGCTGGAGCAGCTGCGTGCGCTGTGGCACGGCCACCGCATCGCCGTGCACGTCGCCGCGGGGGTCGCGGCGCCGGGTGTCGACAGCGCCGACGATCTCGATCGCGTGCGCAAGCTGATGGCCGCAGGCACGCCTGGTGGCCCTGCGTGAACGACCACGCCAGAGCGCCGCTTTCGATTGACCCGGCGCGGCCGATGCGGCGAGAATCCGCAACAGCGCGCCTTCCGCGCGTGCACCGCGGCGCGAGCCCCCGCGCGATCGGGCCGACACGAGGAGCGGGCACCACTCATGCGATTGATCCTGCTCGGTCCACCCGGTGCGGGCAAGGGCACTCAGGCCGCGCTGATCTGCGAGACCTGGCGCATTCCGCAGATCTCGACGGGCGACATGCTGCGCGCGGCGGTGAAGGCGGGCAGCCCGCTCGGCCTCGCCGCGCAATCGGTGATCGACCGCGGCGCGCTGGTCTCCGACGACGTCATCATCACGCTCGTCAAGGATCGCCTGCGCGAGCCGGATTGCCGGCCCGGCTACCTGTTCGACGGGTTCCCGCGCACGATCCCGCAGGCCGACGCATTGAGGGACGCCGGCATCGACGTCGACTACGTCATCGAGATCGACGTCCCCGACGCGGCGATCGTCGAGCGCATGAGCGGGCGCCGCGTTCATCTTCCGTCGGGGCGCAGTTACCACGTCAAGTACAACCCGCCGCAGGTATCGGGACGCGACGACGTCACCGGCGAGCCGCTGGTGCAGCGCGAGGACGATCACGAGGCGACGGTGAGGAAGCGCCTCGCCGTCTACCACGCGCAGACCGAACCGTTGATCGCGTATTACGAGCGCTGGTCGGCGACCGGCGAGCCGCGCGCGCCACGCTACCGCAAGGTGTCGGGCGTCGGCAGCGTCGAGAGCGTCGGCGAGGCCTGCCTCGCCGCGTTGCGCGGCTGATGCAGGCTGCGACGCCCAGCGTGCCACAGCGCGATCCGGCACCGATGGAGGGAGGCTCCGCGACGCCGGCCGTGAGCGTCGTCGTGCGCAGCAGCAGCCGCCCGACGCTCGGTGCCGCGCTCGCCTCGATCGCCGCGCAGGACTATCCACGGATCGAAACGGTGGTGGTGGCCGCGAGCGGGGCGGCGCACCCGGCTCCGCCGGCGAGCGCCGGGGCCCATTCGCTGCGCTTCGTCGCGAGTACGGTCGCTTTGACCCGGCCGCAGGCCGCCAACGCCGGCGTCGACGCGGCGAGCGGCGACTGGATCACGTTTCTCGACGACGACGATCTCTTCCTTCCCGGGCACGTGACGGGGCTGGTCGCGGCGGCGACGCGGGGCGCGGGCGCCCGCGTCGTCTATTCGCTCGCCCGCGCACGGATGGCCGATGGCAGCGTGCAGCCCTGGGGCCAGCCGTTTGCCCTCCAGCAACTCTACGAGCGCAACTTCATCCATCTCGCCGCGGCACTCTTCTCGCGCGATCTGCTGCGCGATGGATGCCGGTTCGACGAGGCCTTCGAGATCATGCAGGACTGGGATTTTTTCCTGCAGTGCGCGCAGCGCACGCGGTTTCACTTCGAGCCGCTCGCGACGTTCGAGTGGCACGCCGACGCCGGGAGCTCGGGTGCAGCCGGGAATGCGAATCATGACGACGAGCGCTTCGCCGCGTTTCGTGATCGCGTGTACGCGAAGTGGCAGAGCGCCCGCGACGCGCTCGTCGACCGCGTGACGGCCGAGCTCGAGGCGGCCACCGTGTCGGCCCGCGGCGGTGACCTCGCCGCTGCCGAAGCACGCTGCCGTGCGGTGCTCGAGTTCAGCCAGAACGATCCGTTCGCGCTCAACGTGCTCGGCATGGTGCTGCGCAACGCCGGGCGTCTCGATGACGCGCGGCGCGTCCAGGAACTCGCGTGCGCGGTCCGGCCCGGCGATCCGTCGCTCCTCTACAATCTCGCGCTGGTGTGCCGGCAGCAGGGTGACATCGTTGCCGCGTGGGTGCGGGCAAGGGAGGTGACGGAGATCGCCCCCGGCTTCGGTCCCGCACGCCGGCTCGTCGCCGAGCTCGCCGAGCCCGCAGCGAATTCCGACAAGCTCGCGATCCGATGACCCGGCGCAACGCCTTCTATGCGCAATCGGGCGGCGTCACCGCGGTCATCAACGCGAGCGCCGCGGCGGTGATCGAGACCGCGCGGAGGCATCGGACGCGGATCGGCAGCGTCTACGCCGGGCGCAACGGCATCATCGGCGCGCTGACCGAGGACCTGATCGACACCGGGCGCGAGCCGGCGAGTGCGATCGCCGCGCTGCGGCACACCCCGGCGGGGGCCTTCGGCTCGTGCCGCTACAAGCTCGGCGCGCTCGACACGCATCGCGCTCAATACGAGCGCCTGATCGAGGTGTTCCGCGCGCACGACATCGGCTACTTCTTCTACAACGGCGGCAACGACTCCGCCGACACGTGTCTCAAGGTCGCCGAGGTCGCACGCGCGCTCGGCTACCCGCTCTGCGCGATCCACGTGCCGAAGACCGTCGACAACGATCTCGCGGTGACCGACAACTGCCCGGGCTTCGGGTCCGTCGCGAAGTACGTCGCGACGTCGATGCGCGAGGCGGCCTTCGACGTCGCGTCGATGGCGCGCACTTCGACCAAGGTGTTCGTACTCGAAGTGATGGGGCGCCATGCGGGATGGATCACCGCCGCGGTGGGGCTCGCCGGCGACGACAGGACGCCGGTTCCTCTCGTGCTGCTGTTTCCCGAGATTGCGTTCGACGAGGCCGCCTTCCTCGCAGCCGTGCGCGCGAAGACCGAGCGCTTCGGCTACTGCTGCGTCGGCGCCTCGGAAGGGCTGCGCGGCGCCGACAGGCGGCTCCTCTCGGAATCGGGCGCGCGCGACGCCTTCGGCCACGCCCAGCTCGGCGGCGTCGGCCCGCTCGTCGCGAAACTCGTGAAGGACCGGCTCGGCTACAAGTACCACTGGGCCGTCGCCGACTACCTGCAGCGGGCGGCGCGGCATCTCGCCTCGAAGACCGACCTCGACCAGTCGTACGCGGTGGGCAAGGCGGCAGTCGAGCTCGCGCTCGCCGGGGAGAGCGCCGTGATGCCGACGATCGTGCGCGTGTCGGACCGCCCGTATCGGTGGAGGATCGGCACGGCCCCGCTCGCCAGGGTCGCCAACCGCGAGAAGATGCTGCCGCGCAGCTACATCACCGGCGACGGCTTCGGGATCACCGCGAAGGCACGCGCGTACCTCGCGCCGCTGATCCGCGGCGAGGCGCCGCCGCCGTTTCGCGACGGCCTGCCGCAGTACGTGCGGCTGAAGAACGTGGCGGTGCCGAGGAAGCTCGCGGCGACCTTCGAGGTCTGACCGGGCCCCCGGCTCGACTTTCCGGGCCCGAAACTGGCAAAATAGCGCGTTTTTTGTCCGCGCTACCGGCCAGCGCTGCCGGCTCGCAACGTCCCCAGGGAGAACCATCCATGTCCAATCCGCTGATCTTCGCGCTCCTCTGCGCAGCCGCGGCGATCGTCTATGGCGTCGTGTCCATCCAGTGGATCCTCGCCAAGCCCGCGGGCAACGCCCGGATGCAGGAGATCGCCGCGGCGGTGCAGTCGGGTGCCAAGGCGTACCTCAATCGCCAGTACACGACGATCGGCATCGTCGGCGTCGTGCTGTTCTTCATCATCGGCATCTTCCTGTCGTGGCGCACCGCCGGCGGGTTCGCGATCGGCGCGATCCTGTCGGGGCTCGCCGGCTACATCGGGATGAACGTGTCGGTGCGCTCGAACGTGCGCACCGCGGAAGCCGCGCGCAGCGGCCTCGACCAGGCGCTCGCGATCGCGTTTCGCGGCGGTGCCATCACCGGTATGCTGGTGGTCGGCCTCGGGCTGATCGGGGTCGTGGGCTTCTACTGGTTCCTAGTCTCCTCGGCGAACGCGGCCCCCAGCCTGATGACGGAGGGCCTGCACGAGGCGATCGGCCCGCTCGTCGGGCTCGCCTTCGGCGGCTCGCTGATCTCGATCTTCGCGCGCCTCGGCGGGGGCATCTTCACCAAGGGTGCGGACGTCGGCGCCGACCTCGTCGGCAAGGTCGAGGCGGGCATCCCGGAGGACGACCCGCGCAATCCGGCGGTCATCGCCGACAACGTCGGCGACAACGTCGGCGATTGCGCGGGCATGGCGGCGGACCTCTTCGAGACCTATGCGGTGACGATCGTCGCCACGATGCTGCTCGGCGCGCTGCTCCTGCCGTCGATCGCATCGACCGCGGTGACCTACCCGCTGGTGCTCTGCGGCTTCTCGATCCTGGCGTCGATCGTCGGCTGCTACTTCGTCAAGGCGAAGGCCGGCGGCAAGATCATGAACGCGCTCTATCGCGGCCTCATCGTCGCCGGGGTGATCTCGGCCATCGGCTTCTGGTTCATCACGCGCTGGATGATGGGCGACGTCGCGTCGGTCGATGCTGCGCTCACGCCGCTGCGGCTCTGGGGCGCCGCGCTGGTCGGGCTCGTGCTGACCGCGGCCCTCGTGGTGATCACCGAGTACTACACCGGCACCGACTTCAAGCCGGTCAAGCACGTGGCCGAGGCGTCGACGACCGGTCACGCGACCAACATCATCGCCGGCCTCGGCGTCTCGATGCGCGCGACCGCCTGGCCGGTGATCGCCGTCTGCGTCGCGATCTTCGTTTCCTACGCGGCCGCGGGGCTGTACGGGATTGCGATCGCGGCGACCTCGATGCTGTCGATGACCGGCATCATCGTTGCGCTCGACGCCTACGGCCCCATCACCGACAACGCCGGCGGCATCGCCGAGATGGCCGAGCTTCCCGATTCGGTGCGCGCGATCACCGATCCGCTCGATGCGGTCGGCAACACGACGAAGGCGGTCACCAAGGGCTACGCGATCGGGTCGGCCGGGCTTGCCGCGCTGGTGCTGTTCGGCGACTACACGCACGCGCTGTCGACGGCGAAGCTCTCGACGACGTTCGACCTGTCGAACCACATGGTGATCATCGGGCTCATCATCGGCGGCCTCATTCCCTACCTGTTCGGCGCGATGGCGATGGAGGCGGTCGGACGCGCCGCCGGAGCGGTGGTCGTCGAGGTGCGGCGCCAGTTCCGCGAGATCAAGGGGATCATGGACGGCACGGCGAAACCCGAGTACGGCGTTGCGGTCGACATGCTGACGCGCGCGGCGATCAGGGAGATGATCGTGCCGTCGCTCCTGCCCGTCGTGGTGCCGGTCGTCGTCGGCCTGGCCCTCGGCCCGCAGGCACTCGGCGGTCTCCTGATGGGCACGATCGTCACCGGCCTCTTCGTCGCGATCTCGATGACGACCGGCGGCGGCGCGTGGGACAACGCGAAGAAGTACATCGAGGACGGGCACCACGGCGGCAAGGGCTCGGACGCGCACAAGGCCGCGGTGACCGGCGACACCGTCGGCGACCCGTACAAGGACACCGCGGGTCCCGCGGTCAACCCGCTGATCAAGATCATCAACATCGTCGCGCTGATGATCGTCCCGCTGCTGGCGCTCCACGGCGGCTAGACCCACGGGCTGCCGCGTGCCGCGCCTGCGCGCGCTGGCGACGCTTCTCGTCGCCGGCGCGCTGCTCCTGCCGCTCGCACGGGCGGCGGCTCCGGCGCGCCACTTCATCGCCGCGACGGCGAACCCGTGGGCAACCGCTGCCGCATACCGGACGCTGAAGGCGGGCGGCAGCGCGGCCGACGCCGTCGTCGCCGCGCAGCTCGTGCTCGGCCTCGTCGAGCCGCAATCGTCGGGGCTCGGCGGCGGCGCCTTCCTGCTCTATCACGACGCATCGAGCGGGCGCGCCGTCGCGTTCGACGGGCGCGAGACGGCGCCGCGCGCCGCGACGCCGCGACGCTTTCTCGACGCCGCGGGCCGCCCGCTCGCCTTCGATGACGCTGTCGTCGGAGGCCGCTCGGTCGGCGTGCCCGGAACGCTGCGCCTCCTCGAAGCGGTCCATCGCAGGTACGGGCGGCTGCCGTGGCCGCAGCTCTTCGCGAGTGCGATCGAGCTCGCGACGCGCGGGTTCCCGATCTCGCCGCGGCTGCATGCGCTGATCGCCGGCGAGGGCCGTTTCGTCCAGGCGCGTGCGCGCGCCTACTTCCTCGCACCTGACGGGAGCGCGCTCCCAACGGGGTACGTGCTCGCGAATCCCGCCTATGCGGCGACGCTTCGCACGCTCGCGCGCCAGGGCGCCGATGCGCTCTACACGGGGCCGATCGCCGAGGATATCGTCGACACCGTCGATCACGCACCGCGGCACCCCGGCGACCTCACGCTGCGCGATCTCGCGGACTACCGCGCGATCGTGCGCCGCCCGGTGTGCGACGGCTACCGCGGCTACCGCATCTGCGGCATGCCGCCACCGTCGTCGGGAGGCATCGCCGATCTGCAGATCCTGAAGATGCTCGAGCCCTACGACGTTGCGTCGATGGGGGTGGAATCGTTCTGGAGCGTGCATTTCATCGCCGAAGCCGAGCGTCTCGCCTTCGCCGATCGCGACGCCTGGATCGCCGATCCGGCGTTCGAGCCGCCGCCGGCGGGCCTCCTCGACGATCGCTACCTGCGCCAGCGGTCGCTGCTGATCCGCGCGACCGGCACGCTCGGCCATGCGCCGCCGGGCGATCCCGGTCGCCTCGCGCCCCGGCCGCGCTCGCTCGCGGTCGCCCCGCAGGGAGCTGCCGAGCTTCCGTCGACGTCGCACCTCGTGGTCGTCGACCGCTACGGCAATGCGGCGACGATGACGACGACGATCGAGGCGGCGTTCGGCAGCCGGCTGATGACGCGCGGCGGTTTCCTCCTCAACAACGAGCTCACCGATTTCTCGTTCGTTCCGATGCAGGACGGCAAGCCGGTCGTCAACCGCGTCGAGGGCGGCAAGCGGCCGCGCTCGTCGATGGCGCCGACGATCGTCTACGATCGCACTGGACGGCTCGTCGCGCTTGCCGGCTCGGCGGGCGGCAGCTTCATCATCAACGACGTCGCGAAGACGCTGATCGCCATGCTCGACTGGAACCTCGATCCGCAGGCCGCCGTGGCGCTGCCGAACTTCGGCAGCCGCAACGGCCCGACCGAGCTCGAGCGCGGCACTGCGGTCGCGGATCTCGCGCCGAAGCTTCGCGCGATGGGCCACGACGTCAGGATCGTCGACGATCCGTCGGGGCTGCAGGCGGTGCTGCGCACGCCTTCCGGCTGGATCGGCGGGGCCGATCCGCGCCGCGAGGGACGAGTCGAAGGGGAGTGACGACGATGCCCATCTCCGACGTGTTCTCGGCAGCCGTGCTGCTGTTCCTCGTGATCGACCCGTTCGGAAACGTGCCGATCGTGATCGCTGCGCTCGGCAACGTCGCCCCCGAGCGGCGTCTGCGCGTGATCCTGCGCGAATGCGTTGCGGCCTACGTGATCCTCGTCGCGTTCATGCTCGGCGGGCAGACGTTCCTGCAATGGATGCAGCTCTCCGAAGTCTCGCTGGCGATCGCCGGAGGCATCATCCTGTTCCTGATCGCGCTCAGGATGGTGTTCCCGAGCCCGGAAGGCGTGTTCGGCGATCCCCCGGGGACCGAGCCGTTCCTCGTGCCCCTGGCGGTGCCTCTGATTGCCGGGCCTTCGGCGCTCGCGGCGGTGATGCTGATGGTGTCGCGCGACCCCGCGCATCGGGTCGCATGGATCGTCGCGCTGACCGCGGCGATGGCGGCGGCCACCATCGCGATGCTCGCCGCCTACCGCCTGCAGCGCTTGCTCGGCGAGCGCGGGATGCTCGCCGTCGAGCGACTGATGGGGCTCGTGCTGACGGCCCTCGCCGTGCAGATGCTGCTCGACGGCGTGCGGACCTTCGTCGCGAGCCTCGGCCACGCAGCCTAGACGTTTCGGGCGACGCTCCGGGTTTCGCGGGCAGCGGTCGTCACGCGGGGGCGAGGTCGCCGTCGGCGTGCCGCAGCGCGCCCGACCTGACGAGCTCGGCCACGATGCGTTCGGCGAGCGCCGCGGGCGCGAGTCCGAGGTACTGCGCGTTGAGGTCGCGCACGATCCCGGTGCGCTCGACCCAGCCGGGAACGCCCGAAGCCGCAATGCGCTCGCGGTCGAGGAGGGTGAACACGAAGAGCACCTTGATCGCGTGCCAGACGAGGCGCAGCGGATCGGCCTCGAACGCCGCCGTGCGCTTGTGCGCGCGCTCGATCGCTTCGTCGACGTCGGCGAACGGCTCGCCGTGGCCGGGAACGACGCAGCGCGCGCCGAGGCCCGAGAGCATCTCGAGGGTCGTGCGCACGGCAGGGAGCGCGGCGGTGTCGAATGCCGGCGGCATCACGAAGCCGTAGCCGTTCTTCCACAGCGCGTCGCCGGAGATCAGGATGCCGTGCGCGTCGTTGAAGAACACCAGCGCTCCCATGTCGTGGCCCGGTGCGGCGAGCGCGCGCCATTCGAGGCCGCCCCAGACGTGAACCGACCCGGGCCGGATGATCTCGGTCGCCGCGAAGCGCTCGGCGCGCTGGCCTGCGTAGCCGATGAGGAGCGCGCGCTCGTCCCACGCGGCGACGTGCACTGCCTCGCCTTCGGGAATGGCGATCGGGCACCGGTAGTCGCGCTGCAGGGCGGCGTTGCCGCCCATGTGGTCGGAGTGGCAGTGCGTGTTGACGATGCGTGCGAGCGGCCTGCCGTCGAGTCCGGCGCGCGACGCGAGCAGCGCCCGCGTCAGCGGAATGTGCTTCGCGTAGCCGGTGTCGATGACGACGACGTCGTCGCGGCCTTTGAGCACGACGTGGTTCGCCGACAGCCAGTCGCGTACGAACACGTGCACTTCAGGAGGCAGCGCGATCATCGGGCGAGCTCGGCGAGGAAGTCGCGCGTGAGCGCCGCGCGATCCTCGAGGGCCGGCGCCGGCTGGTCGATGCGCACGCGATCGGGCCCGGCGAAGCGGATCCGGCGGCTCTTCTGCACCATCGCAATCAGCCGCGCCGGGTCGAATGGCGGCGCCTTCACGAACTGCAGTATCGTGTGCTCGGGTCCCGAGTCGATCTTGGTGACGCCGAGCGGGTGCGCGGCGAGGCGCAGCCGGTGGCAGGCGAGGAGCGCGCGCACCGGGTCGGGCGCGCTTCCGAAGCGGTCGACGAGCTCCTCGTGGAGCTCCTCGAGCGCGGCTGCCGACGAAGCGCTCGCGAGGCGCTTGTACAGCACGAGCCGCTCGTGGACGTCGCTGCAGTACGATTCGGGCAGCCGTGCCGGGGCGTGCAGGTTGATCTCGGTGACGATGCCGAGCGGCTGCGCGAGATCGGGCTCGCGCCCCGCTTCGAGCGCGGCGACGGCCGACTTCAGCATGTCGGCGTAGAGCTGGAAGCCGATCTGCTGGATCTCGCCCGATTGCGCATCGCCCAGCACTTCGCCTGCGCCGCGGATCTCGAGGTCGTGCATTGCGAGGAAGAAGCCCGAGCCCAGGTCTTCCATCATCTGGATCGCCTCGAGGCGCTTCTTCGCCGGCACCGACAGCGCCTCCTGCGGAGGCGTCAGCAGGTAGGCGTAGGCCTGGTGGTGCGAGCGCCCGACGCGCCCGCGCAGCTGATGGAGCTGGGCGAGGCCGAAGCGATCGGCGCGGTCGATCACGATCGTGTTCGCCGTGGGAACGTCGATGCCGGTCTCGATGATCGTCGAGCACACCAGCAGGTTGATGCGCTGCGCGTAGAAGTCGCGCATCACCTGCTCGAGCTCGCGCTCGGGCATCTGCCCATGAGCAACGGCGATCCGCGCCTCAGGAAGCAGCGCGGCGAGGCGCTCGGCGGTCGTGCGGATCGTGTCGACGTCGTTGTGCAGGAAATAGATCTGCCCGCCACGCTTCAGCTCGCGCAGCGCCGCCTCGCGCACGATTCCGGTCGAGAACGAGGCGACGAAGGTCTTGATGGCGAGCCGCCGCTGGGGCGCGGTGGCGATCACCGAGAAATCGCGGATGCCCTCGAGCGACATCGCGAGGGTGCGCGGAATCGGGGTTGCCGTCAGCGTCAGCACGTCGACCTCGGCGCGCAGCCGCTTCAATTGCTCCTTCTGGCGCACGCCGAAGCGATGCTCCTCGTCGATGACGACGAGGCCGAGGCGCGCGAACGCGAGGTCGGGCTGGATCAGCCGGTGCGTTCCGATGACGATGTCGATGGCGCCGCTCGCGAGCCCGTCGCGGACCGCCTTCACCTCCTTCGCCGAGCGGAAGCGCGACAGCTCGGCGATCTTCACCGGCCAGTCGGCGAAACGATCGGAGAACACCTGCAGGTGCTGCTCGGCGAGGAGAGTCGTCGGCACCAGCACGGCGACCTGCTTGCCGTCGGCGACCGCGACGAACGCCGCGCGCAGCGCGACCTCGGTCTTGCCGAAGCCGACGTCGCCGCAGATCAGCCGGTCCATCGGGCGGCCGGTCGTGAGGTCGGCGAGCACGGCATCGATCGCCGCCTGCTGGTCGGCGGTCTCGTCGAAGCCGAAGCCTTCGGCGAATGCCTCGTAGTCGTGCGCCTTGAAGGAGAACGCGTGGCCGATGCGCGCCTGCCTTCGCGCATAGAGGTTGAGGAGCTCGGCGGCGGTGTCGTGCGCCTGCAGGGCTGCCTTGCGCTTCGCCTTCTCCCATTGCCCGCTGCCGAGCTCGTGCAGCGGGGCCGCCTCGGGCGACGCTCCGCTGTAGCGGCCGATCACGTGCAGGTTCGACACCGGCACGTAGAGCTTCGCGTCGTTGGCGTAGACGAGCTCGAGGAACTCGGTCTCGCCGTCGCCGAAGTCGAGCGTCACCAGTCCCTGGTAGCGGCCGATGCCGTGCTCCTCGTGCACGACGGGGTCGCCGATGCGCATTTCGGACAGGTCGCGCAGCATCGCGTCGACGTTCGACGTGCGGGCGGCGTCGCGGCTCGCGCGACGCGGCGTGCCCGCGTAGAGCTCGGCCTCGGTGACGAACGCGACCTGACGTGCCGGCCAGGCGAAGCCCGCCTGCAGCGGGGCCGCGGTGAGCGCGAGAGGCATGGTGCCGCCGATGAACTCGGCGAACGAGGAGACCGGCTGCGGCGCGAGTCCGTACTCGGCGAAGTATTGCTGCATCGTTTCGCGTCGTCCGGCACTCTCGGCGACGATCAGCACGCGGGCAGCGAGCAGCGCGAGCGCGTCCTTCAGCCGGCAAAGCGGGTCGTCGGCGCGGCGGTCGACGGCGAGGAGCGGCAGCCGGCGCGTCGGTGCGTCGGGCGGCAGCGCCGCGCCCGGCTCGCCCCCGCCCACCTCGACCCGCGCAAAGCGCTTCACCGCCGCGTTGAATTCGTCGGCCGGCAGGAAGATGCCGGGCGGCGGCAGAAGCGGCCGCGCCCTGTCGCCGTGGAGAAGCCGGTAGCGTGACTCGGTATCGTCCCAGAACGCCGCCACGGCGGCGCGCACGTCGCCGTGGAGCGCAACGACGGTGCGCGGCGGCAGGTACTCGAAGAGCGTCGCCGTGGCGTCGAAGAAGAGCGGAAGGTAGTACTCGATGCCGCCGGGAAGGATGCCCGCCGACACGTCGCGGTAGAGCTGCGAGCGCGACGGGTCGCCTTCGAAGGTCTCGCGGAAGCGGGTACGGAAGTGCGCGCGCGCCGCGTCGTCCTGCGGGAACTCGCGCGCCGGCAGGAGGCGCACGTCCTTCACCGGGTAGAGCGTGCGCTGCGAGTCGACGTCGAAGGTGCGGATCGACTCGATGTCGTTGCCGAAGAGATCGAGGCGGAACGGCAGCGGCGAGCCCATCGGGAAGAGATCGATCAGCCCGCCGCGGACCGAGAACTCGCCCGGTGCGACCACCTGCGTGACGTGCGTGTACCCGGCGGTCGCCAGTTGTGCGCGCAGCGCGTCGACGTCGAGCGTCTCGCCCTGCGCGAGGAAGAACGTCCGCGCGGCGAGGAACGCGGGCGGCGGCAGGCGGTAGAGCGAAGTCTGCGCAGCGACGAGGACGACGTCGCACTCGCCGCGCGTCACCCGGTAGAGGGTCGCGAGGCGCTCGGAGACGAGGTCATGGTGCGGCGAGAAATGGTCCCACGGCAGCGTTTCCCAGTCGGGAAAGATCGCCACGCGAAGCGATGGTGCAAGCCACGCGATCTCGGCGGCAAGGCGCGCAACCGTCTGCGCGCCGGCGCAGACGACGGCGAGCATCCGCGCCTGCGGCAGCCCCGCGCGTGCGAGTTGCGCGACGGCGAGCGCGTCAGCGGATCCGGCGAACGGCGCGGCCGCTGCCCGCTGTCCGTCCGCCGGCAACGCCGGGACGAGCAAAGGCAACCCGGCGAGCGCGTCCGGGCTGGACGAAAGTGCGGCGGCGCGGGCTGCCTGGTCGGTGGCGGGACTGCTGGCTGCCGAGGCGGGAGCGGATGCGGCCGTCGCGGGAGCGGCGTTTGCCGCCGGCATACGCATGAGGCGCGGTAGGTCGGTCGCGAGCGCAGATTATACGCGGCCCTCGCATGACATAATCGGCCGATGGCCGCTGCCGTTGCGCGCGCAGTCCGCATCCGCGCGATCGCCCTGCTGACGCTCGCACCGCTGTTCTGGTCGGTGAACTGGATCGTCGGTCGCGGCCTCGCCGACCACGTCCCGCCGCTCGCGATGACGTTCTATCGGTGGCTCTTCGCCATCGTGATCCTCGCGCCGTTCACGCTGCCGCAGGTGATCCGCGAGCGCGCGCTGATCGTCCGGCACTGGAGGACGCTCGCGGCGCTCGGCGTCGTCGGCGTCGGCATCCACAACGCGCTCGCGTACCTCGGGCTGCGCTACACCACCGCGACCAATGGCGTCATCCTCAACTCGTTCATTCCGATCCTGATCGTTGCGATGTCGCGGCTCGCGCTCGGCGAGCGCCTGTCGCGCATGCAGCTCGCCGGCGTGCTCGTCTCGCTCGCCGGCGTCCTGACGATCCTTTCGAAAGGATCGCCGGCGGCGATCGTCGGGCTGCGCTTCAACGGCGGCGATCTCTTGATCGTGCTGTCGATGGCGATGTGGGCGGCCTACACGATCGGACTGCGCTTCCGCCCTCCCGGAATGCGCATGCTGTCGTTCCTGTTCGTGATCGCGTGCTTCGGCGACCTGTCGGTGCTGCCGTTCTACGCCGCCGAGTCTGCGCTCGGCGAGCCGATGGCATGGACTCCGGAGGTCGCGCTGGCGATCGCGGCAGTCGCGCTCCTGTCGTCGGTGCTCGCCTACGTGTTCTGGAACCGCGGCGTCGAGGCGCTGGGCGCGGGCGTCGCCGGTCTTTTCGTGCACCTGATGCCGGTGTTCGGCGTCGCGCTCGCCTGGCTCACGCTCGGCGAGCACCTCGCTCCCTATCACGTCGCCGGCATTGCGCTGATCGTCGCCGGCCTCTACGCGACGAGCCGCGTGGCGCAAGGCTACGCGGCAGGCGCGCGCCCGTAGCGGTCGTCGTAGCGGACGATGTCGTCCTCGCCGAGGTAGTCGCCGCACTGCACCTCGATGATCGCCAGCGGCTCGCTGCCGCGGTTCTCGAGGCGATGGCGCGTCTCGACCGGGATGTAGGTCGATTCGTTCATCGGCACGTCGAACTCGCGCTCGCCGTTGGTGACGTGCGCGGTTCCGCGCACGACCACCCAGTGCTCGCTGCGCCGATGGTGCATCTGCAGCGACAGCGCGGCACCGGGGTGCACTTCGATGCGCTTGATCTTGAAGCGCGGCCCCTCTTCGAGCACGGTGTAGGTTCCCCACGGACGGTTCACCGTCCGGTGCAGCTTCCACGCCTCGTGTCCGCGCGCCTTCAGTTCGCCGACGACGTCCTTCACGCGCTGCAGGTGGTCGCGGTGAGCCACCAGCACGGCGTCGGGCGTGTCGACGATGACGAGGTTCTCGACGCCCACGGTGGCGACCACGCGATCGGGTGCGTGCACGTAGGTTCCGCGGGTCGCGATGGCGATGCGCTCGCCGTGGCCGCGGTTTCCCTCGTCGTCGGCGTCGGTGAGGGCCGCGACCGCCTGCCACGAGCCGACGTCGCTCCAGTCGAAGCTGCCGCGCACCACGACCACCTCGCCTGCCTCGGCCGCGCGCTCCATCACCGCGTAGTCGATCGAGATGTCGGGCACCGCCGCGAACAGCGCGGCATCGAACTCGAGCATCGACGCGTCGGGCGCCGCGGCGAGAGCGTTCGCCACCGGCCGCGCGGCGGCGAGCACGCCGGGCGCGTGCCGCGCGAGGGCGTCGACGATCGCGTCGACCCTGAACGCGAACATGCCCGAGTTCCACACGTAGTGCCCGGCCGTCAGGTATTCGCGGGCGCGCTGCTGCGTCGGCTTCTCGACGAAGCGCCGCGCGCGAGAGACCGGCGGCAGCGCAGCCTCGGCGGCGGTGAGCGAATCGCCGCACTCGATGTAGCCGAATCCCGTCTCCGGGTGACTCGGGGTGATGCCGAAGGTGACGAGTGCGCCGGATGCGGCGAATGCGCGCGCGCGCTCGACCGCGGCCGCGAAGGCGTGCTGGTCGCGGATCAAGTGGTCGGCCGGGAGCACCAGCAGCACGCGGTCGCCTTCACCCTGCGCGGCCGCGAGGAGGGCTCCGAGCGCGATCGCCGGGGCGGTGTTGCGCCCGAACGGCTCGAGCAGGTAGCGCATCGGCGGGTGCGTGCCGGTGGCGACTCCCGCGTAGGTGTCGCGCGTGCGGAAGTAATAGTCGCGGTTGGTCACCGTGACGAGCGTCTCGACGCCGGGGAGCGCGAGGGCGCGCGCCGCGGTCTTGGCGAGCAGCGTCTCGCCGTCGGGAAGCGGCATGAACGGCTTCGGCGCTGCCTCGCGCGACAGCGGCCACAGCCGCGTGCCGGCGCCGCCGGAGAGGATCATCGGGACGAGGGCGGGAGCATTCATCGGCTGTGAACGGACGATCGGTCGGTGCGTACTCTAGCCCAGATCCCGCGACGTAGGACAAACGTCGACACGAGCATCCGCCCGCGACCGATACGAGGCGGCGGCACATTTGCCTAGCATCCGCGTGTTGTCCTCACCACCATGACGGGATTGCGCATGCCCCTCGACGCCAAGATGCACGATGCCATGCCCTGCGACACCGCACCGCCGGCCGGAAGCCGGCTCTCGCGCCCGTACGCCGCGCCGGGGTCGTTCGGTCACATGCTCGGGCGCTCGCCCTCCATGCAGGAACTGTACCGGACCACCGAGCGGGTTGCGCAGACCGACGCCACGGTGCTGATCACCGGCGAGTCGGGTAGCGGCAAGGAACTCGTCGCGCGCACGATCCATGAGCGCAGCGCCCGCGCATGCGGGCCGTTCATCGCCATCAACTGCGGGGCGATCCCGCCGAACCTGATCGAGGCCGAACTCTTCGGGCACGAGCGCGGAGCGTTCACCGGAGCCGACCGCCAGCGTCGCGGCTGCTTCGAGCGTGCGGCCGGCGGAACGCTGTTCCTCGACGAGATCACCGAGATGTCGCCCGACCTGCAGGTGCGTCTCCTGCGCGTGCTCGAGACCGGCCGCTTCGCGCGCGTGGGCGGCGAGCACGAGATCGTCGCCGACGTGCGGGTACTCGCGGCGACCAATCGCGATCCTGGCGCCGCGGTGCGCGCGGGAGCGCTGCGCGAGGACCTGATGTACCGCCTCGCGGTGCTCCCGGTGGCGGTGCCGCCGCTGCGCGAGCGCGGCGACGACGTTGTCCTGCTCGCGCGCGCCTTTCTCGATGCGCACAATGCTGCAGCCGGCACGCGCAAGCGCTTCACCTCCTCCGCACTCGAGGCGCTCGCGCACCATGCGTGGCCCGGCAACGTCCGCGAGCTGAAGAACGCCGTGCACCGCGCGTTCATCCTCGCCGGCGACGACGTGAGCCTCGACGCGTCGCAGCCAGCCGCGGCGGAGCGGCCGGGCTCCGGCTACCTGCCGATGCGCGTCGGGATGTCGATCGAGGCGATGGAGAGGATCGCGATTGTCGCGACCCTCGAGCACTGCCGCGGCAACAAGCGCCGTGCGGCCGAGATCCTCGGCATCAGCCTGAAGACGCTCTACAACCGCCTTAGCGCGTGGCGCTCCGAGGCTGCCGCACGCGCAACGCACGTGGCCACCGTGCAGGATCATGCTCGAGCCGCAAGTCACTAGGCTAGAATCGGGCGTCCGACCCGAGATCGGAACCCCGATGATCCGCATCCTGATCGCGGACGATCACGCGATCGTGCGTGCCGGCCTGCGCCAGTTCATCGCCGACCAGCCCGACATGGAGGTGACGGGCGAGGCGGCGAGCGGCAGCGAGACGGTCGCCCGGGTCCGCGACGGCGCCTTCGACGTGGTGCTGCTCGACATCTCGATGCCCGACAAGAACGGCATCGACACGCTGCGCCTGCTGCGCCGCGTACATCCCGAACTGCCCGTGTTGATGCTCTCGGCCTACGGCGAGGACCAGTACGCAGTGAACCTTCTGCGCGCCGGCGCGGCCGGATACGTCAGCAAGGAGGCCGCGTCGACGCAGCTCGTGAGCGCGATCCGCACCGTCGTCCAGGGGCGCAAGTACGTGAGTCCTTCCCTCGCGCAGATCCTCGCCGAGGGCGTCAGCGGCGACGCAGGACGGCCGCTGCACGCGGAGCTGTCGCAACGCGAGTTCCAGATCTTCTGCAAGCTCGCGGGCGGCGCCGCGGTATCGAGGATCGCCGGGGAATTGAGCCTGTCGGTGAAAACGGTCAGCACCTATCGGACGCGCATCCTCGACAAGATGGCGCTGAAGTCGAACGCCGACCTGACGTACTACGCGATCAAGAACGGGCTGATCGAATGATGGAACGGGCGTTCCCGGCCGACACGCAGGGGCCCTCGGCCGCGGGCAGTTCGCGGCCGGCAGCACCCGCATCGCTCGAGGCGGCGCATCCGCAGGGGCGCGACGGCGGGCTCGGCGGCGGACACGATGCGACGGCGGTACCGGCCGGCGATGCGCTGCCGCTGCGCGTGCTGCTGATCGAGGATTCGCCGCTCATCCGCGAGCGCCTCGCCGAGACGATCGTCGAAAGGGGGCGCATCGAGATCGTCGGCCAGGCGGACAGCGAGCAGGCGGCGATCGGCCTCATCGGGGCGACCGCGTGGCACGCGATGGTGCTCGACCTGCAGTTGCGCCACGGCACCGGCCTCGGCGTGCTGCGCGCGCTGGTGTCGATGAGGCCCCCGGGCGCACGCGTGATCGTGCTCACCAACTACGCTTTCCCGCAGTATCGCGCGAAGAGCCTCGCGCTCGGAGCCGATTACTTTCTCGACAAGGCGCGCGAGTACCACCGCGTGCGCGAGATCCTCGAGGCGCTTGCGCAGGAGCGAACGGCCGGCGTGCACTGAGCGGCGGTCAGC
>JAFEDF010000142.1 GCA_018241785.1 Pseudomonadota bacterium
GCCGGCTTCGTTTCGGCGGCACACTCCGACGACGACATCGCGGAGACAGTTGCCGCGGCGGACGCTGCGCTGGCCGAAGTCGCCCGATGAGCGCGTGGCGCTACGGGGCGTTCGCACCCGCGGTCCCGGTCACTTGCGTCACGCCGGAACTGTTCGGCGCGATCCATCGGTTCCATGACACGTCACCATTCAGCCCGTCGGGACGCTATCTGGCGATGACGCGTTTCCCGGCCGAGGAGCGGCTGCCGCAGCCCGGAACCGTTGCCGAGATCCTCGTCGCCGATCTCGTGACCGGCGGGATCAGTATCGTCGCCGAAACGCGCGGTGCGGACACGCAGCTTGGCGCACAGGTTCAATGGGGCGCGGACGATCAAAGCCTGTATTTCAACGACGTGGACTTCGCGACGTGGCGCCCGTTCGGCGTGCGCGCCGACTTCATGACCGGAGCGCGGCGCGAACTCGAAGGGCCCGTGTACTGCATCTCGCCCGACGGCACGACGAGCGCAAGCCCCTGTCTGCGTCGAACGCGCCGGACACAGGCGGGCTACGGAGTCGTCGTGCCTGAACCATTTATCCCGCGCAACCGGGGTGCGGCGACGGACGACGGCGTCTACCTGACCGATACCGGCAGCGGAAATTGCCGTCTGCTCGTATCGATCGCCGACATCGTCGCCGCGACCTTCAGCGCGGCGGAGCGCGCACGTTTTGACGCGGGCGCGTTCTACGGATTTCACGCCAAATGGAACCCGCAGGGAACGCGGCTCATGTTCGTGCTGCGCTGGCTGCCGCATCATCCGGGGCCGCGCCTCAACAACGTCATCACGATGAACGCTGACGGCAGCGGTATCGCGCGCCCGATCACCGACCGGCACTGGCAACGCGGAGGACATCATCCGAACTGGTGCCCCGACGGCGAGCACGTGCTGATGAACCTCAACCTGACCGGCAGCGGCCTGCGACTCGTCACGGTGCGCCATGACGGAGCCGACCTTCGCCTTCTGAACGCGGAGCTGCCGGCGTCGGGGCATCCGACGATGCACCCGGATGGCGTGCACGTGCTGACCGACGCCTACGTCAGCGAGCCGCTCGCCTATGCGGACGGCACGACGCCGATCCGCTGGCTCGATGTTGCTCGGGGAACTGAAGTCGAGCTGGTGCGCATCCGCACGGCCGCCGCGTTTACCGGGCCCAACCAGGAGCTTCGCGTCGACGCCCATCCGGCGTGGGATCGCTCGTGGCGCCGCTTCGCGTTCAACGCCTGCCCCAGCGGGCGGCGGCAGGTGTTCGTCGCCGACGTATCGGCGTTGCTCGCCGCCTGACGTAGCGAAGCGGCGTCGCCTTCAGGCGACAGAATCGCGTGCAAATTTGCACGCAACCCATTGCCTGACAACGGATTTTTATGTTTCCCCCGCGTCGGTGCATGCTATGATCGCCACCCGACCGGAACGTTCGAACCGTTGATCTCCGAACCCGAAACCGCGATCGCATCCACCGCGGACGCCGACGACGCGCTCGTCCCTGCGCGCAAGCGTCTTGGCGAAATCCTGGTCGCGCGCGGCAAGCTCGACCCGGCGAACCTCGAGCGCGCGCTGAGGCTACAGGCCGAGAGCGGCGAGAGGATCGGCGCGCTCCTCGTCACGCTGGGACTGTGCGCGCAGCGCGATGTCGCCGAGGCGCTCTCGACCCAGCTCGGTATCGCGCTCGTCGACGCGTACCCCGAGTTTCCGATCCTCGAGGAGAGCATCTCGGTGCGCTTCCTGCGCGACGCGCATGCGCTGCCGGTGCGCGAGGGCGAGGCCGAGGTCGCGCTCGCGATGACCGACCCGACCGACGCGTACACGATCGCCGCATTCGAGATGGTGACCGGCCGCGCAGTGCGCCCGCTCGTCGCCATTCCGACCGAGCTCGACGCGGCACTCGAGCGCCTCTACGGCAGCGGCAAGTCTGCGGTAGGGCAGCTCGTCGGCGCCGTCGAGGCGCGCCCCGACGAGCTCTCGCTCGATGCCGACGTCCAGCAGTTGAAGGACCTCGCGTCGGAGGCGCCGGTGATCCGGCTGGTGAGCCTGCTCATCACCAACGCGCTCGACATGCGCGCGTCCGACATCCACGTCGAGCCGTTCGAGAACCGGCTGATCGTGCGCTATCGGATCGACGGCGTGCTGCACGAGGTCGAGTCGCCGCCGAAGCGGCTTTCGGCGGCGGTGATCTCGCGCATCAAGATCATGGCGAACCTCGACATCGCCGAGCGCAGGCTGCCGCAGGACGGCCGCATCCGCCTTCGCGTGCAGGGCAAGGAGATCGATCTTCGCGTGTCCACCGTGCCGACGATGCACGGCGAATCGGTGGTGATGCGCATTCTCGACAAGGGCGGCGTCGCGCTCGACTTCGCGCGCCTCGGCTTCGACGACGCCACGCTGAAGCGCTTCCTCGACGCGCTGATGCAGCCGCACGGCATCCTGCTCGTCACCGGTCCGACCGGCTCGGGCAAGACGACGACGCTCTACACGGCGCTCGACCGGCTGAACCAGCCCGATGTCAAGATCCTGACCGTCGAGGACCCGGTCGAGTACCAGATGGCCGGCATCAACCAGATCCAGGTGCGCCCGCAGATCGACCTCACGTTCGCGAACGCGCTGCGCTCGATCGTGCGGCAGGACCCGGACGTGATCATGATCGGCGAGATCCGCGACCTCGAGACGGCCGAGATCGCCGTGCAGTCCGCGCTGACCGGCCACATGGTGCTCTCGACCGTGCACACCAACGACGCGCCGTCGACGGTGAACCGGCTCCTCGACATGGGCGTCGAGGATTACCTGCTCACGTCGACCGTCGTCGGCATCCTCGCCCAGCGCCTCGTGCGCACGCTGTGCCCGCAGTGCAAGGAGGCCTACACGGCGCTCCCCGAGATCGTCGCGGAGATGAACCTCGCCCGCTACACGCAGGAGCGCGACATCACGCTCTGGCACGCGAAAGGCTGCGATCACTGTTCGCACACCGGCTACATCGGCCGCATCAGCATCCTCGAGATGATGCCGATGACCGACGCGCTCCGGAGCCTCGTGATGAAGCACGCGACGGCGACCGAGCTTCGCGCGGAGGCGATCCGCGGCGGCATGGTCGCGATGTACGAGGACGGCATGAAGAAGGCGCTGAAGGGCGTCACCACCTTCGAGGAAGTCCTGCGCGCGACGCGCGAGGACTGACCTGATGCCGCTCTTCAGCTACCGCGCGGTCAGCACGAGCGGTGACGTCGCGAGCGGCGA
>JAFEDF010000143.1 GCA_018241785.1 Pseudomonadota bacterium
CAGGGTCGAAGGCCGCGACCGCCGCGCTCGCCGCGGCGAAGGCGCCCGCCGCCGGCAAGGCAGGTGGCGCCGGCAAGACGCTCGCCGCGGGCAAGGCACCCGCCGCGGGCAAGGCACCCGCCGCAGGCAAGGTACCCGCCGCAGGCAAGGCGCCCCCCGCGCAGGCAGCCGCAACCAAGGCGGCGCCGAACCACAAGCCGTCGGCGGGAGAGATCGCCGCGCGGATCGCCGGCAAGCGCGCCGAGGAAGCCGCGCACAAGAAGGGCAAGAACGGCAAGCACGCCGAATCGGCGCCGCGCGAGCTCACGCCTGCCGACGTCGAGGCGCGCAAGCGCCGCCTGAAGACGCTGATCGTCCTCGGCAAGGAGCGCGGCTTCCTCACCTACGCCGAGATCAACGACCACCTTCCCGACGACATCCTCGACGCCGAGCAGATCGAGGGCATCATCTCGATGATCGGCGACATGGGCATCCAGGTCTACGACGAGGCCCCCGATGCCGAGACGCTGCTGATGTCCGAGGCGACGCCGTCGGTTCCCGCCGAGGACGTCGAGGAAGAGGCCGAGGCGGCCGCATCGACGCTCGATTCCGAATTCGGCCGCACGACCGACCCGGTGCGCATGTACATGCGCGAGATGGGCTCGGTCGAGCTCCTGACGCGCGAGGGCGAGATCGAGATCGCGAAGCGGATCGAAGAGGGACTGAAGCACATGGTCCTCGCGATCTCCGCCTGCCCGATGACCGTCCAGCAGATCCTCGAGCTCGCCGACAAGATCGGCCGCGACGAGCTGAAGATCGACGACGTCGTCGACGGCCTGCTCGATTTCAACGAGGAGCTCACCACCCTCGAGGAGGAGAGCGACGACTCGGAACTCGACGAGGACGAGGAGGAGGACACCGATTCCGGCGCGATCGAGAACGAGAATCTCGAGCGTCTGAAGGTCGCTGCGCTCGAGCGCTTCGCGGTCATCCGGCGCCTGTTCACGCGCATGCTCGGCGTGCTGCAGAAGGACGGGCACAAGGCGCCGAAGTACCTCGACCTGCAGAAGAAGATCTCGGCCGAGCTGATGCAGATCCGCTTCTCGGCACGGATGGTCGAGCGGCTGTGCGATTCGGTGCGAACCGAAGTCGACAACATCCGTCAGATCGAGCGCAAGATCCAGGACCTCGTCGTCAACAAGGGCGGCATGCCGCGGCCGGACTTCATCAAGGCATTCATCGCCAACGAGACGTCGCTCCGCTGGATCGACCGCGAGGTCGCCGCGCACCACCCTTACAGCGAGCAGCTCGGCCGCTACCGGCAGGCGATCGTCGAGCTGCAGCAGCGGCTGCTCGACCTGCAGACGCGCGTGATGATCCCCTTGAAGGACCTGAAGGAGATCAACAAGCAGATGTCGACCGGCGAGGCCAAGGCGCGCAAGGCCAAGCGCGAGATGACCGAGGCGAACCTGCGCCTCGTGATCTCGATCGCGAAGAAGTACACCAACCGCGGACTGCAATTCCTCGACCTGATCCAGGAAGGCAATATCGGCCTGATGAAGGCGGTCGACAAGTTCGAATACCGCCGCGGCTACAAGTTCTCCACCTACGCGACGTGGTGGATCCGCCAGGCGATCACGCGATCGATCGCCGACCAGGCGCGCACGATCCGCATCCCGGTGCACATGATCGAGACGATCAACAAGATGAACCGGATCAGCCGGCAGATCCTGCAGGAGACCGGGCAGGAGCCGGATCCGGCGACGCTGGCGGTCAAGATGGAGATGCCCGAGGACAAGATCCGCAAGATCCTGAAGATCAGCAAGGAGCCGATCTCGATGGAGACGCCGATCGGCGACGACGACGACTCGCACCTCGGCGATTTCATCGAGGACCAGTCGACCGTCGCGCCTTCGGACGCCGCGGTGAACGCATCGCTTCGCGACGTGTGCAAGGACATCCTCGACACGCTGACTCCGCGCGAGGCGAAGGTGCTGCGGATGCGCTTCGGCATCGAGATGAACACCGACCACACGCTGGAGGAAGTCGGCAAGCAGTTCGACGTCACGCGCGAGCGCATCCGCCAGATCGAGGCGAAGGCACTGCGCAAGCTGCGCCACCCGTCCCGCTCCGAAAAGCTCAGGAGCTTCCTGGAAGGCGAGTGAGGCCGGCGCGCGAGGCGTGAGCCGAGCGAAGGCCCGAAGGGCGCGCCGCCGGCCGATCGAGCGCGGCCGACACGCCGTCGCCGCGTTCCGGAGTGCCGGCCCAAGGAGGCCGCGGAGTGAGCGCTCCGCGAGCGGCCGACGAGGGGCCCCGCGCAAGCGGGGATCGGCGGCCAAGGCGAGTCGACGCGGGAGGCCGACGCGCCGGCGTCACGTGCTGCGCCGGAGGCCCAAGGAGGCCGCGCCGGCGCGCGAGGCGTGAGCCGAGCGAAGGCCCGAAGGGCGCGCCGCCGGCCGATCGAGCGCGGGCGACGATCAACCAGGTCATCCAAGCTCCTCCGCCGAATCGATTATAGTGCGCGAGCGCGGCGGTTGACCGATATCAAGGCGCGCCTGGTGCGCCGTCATGACGATCCGGGATCTGCGTTGCTTGGCTGAACTTCGAGGGAGGGGCCCCATGATCCACCGCCGCAACACGCTCGCCGCTGCGCTCGTCGCGGGGGCCCTGTGTCTCGCCGCCGCCGGCGCGCACGCACAGTCGAAGATCAAGGTCGGGCTGATGCTGCCGTACACGGGCACCTACGCCGCGCTCGGCACCGCGATCGAGAACGGCTTTCGCCTCTACGTGCAGGAGCAGGGCGGCAAGCTCGGCGGGCGCGAGATCGAGTACTTCAGGGTCGACGACGAATCGGACCCGTCGAAGGCCGTCGACAACATGAACAAGCTCGTCAAGCGCGACAACGTCGACGTCGTCGTCGGCACCGTGCACTCCGGCGTCGCGATGGCGATGGCGAAGGTGGCGAGGGACACCAACACGCTCCTCGTCGTGCCCAACGCCGGCGCCGGCGCGGTGACCGGCGCCATGTGTGCGCCGAACATCTTCCGCAGCTCGTTCTCCAACTGGCAGCCCGGCTACGCCATGGGGAAGGTCGCCGGCGAGAAGGGCGCGAAGAAGGTCGTCACCATCACGTGGAAGTACGCTGCCGGCGACGAGTCGGTCGAAGGTTTCCGCGAGGGCCTGAAATCGGCGGGGGGCGAAGTCGTGAAGGAGCTGACGCTGCCCTTCCCCAACGTCGAGTTCCAGGCGCTCCTGACCGAGATCGCCGCGGCGAAGCCCGATGCGGTGTATGCGTTCTTCGCGGGCGGCGGCGCGGTGAAGTTCGTCAAGGACTACGCGGCGGCCGGCCTCAACAAGACGATCCCCCTCTACGGCCCCGGTTTCCTCACCGACGGCACGCTCGAGGCGCAGGGCGCCGCGGCGCAGGGCATGCTGACGACGCTCCACTACGCCGACGGCCTCGACGTGCCGAAGGACAAGGCGTTTCGCGCCGAGTACCTGAAGGCGTACAAGACCGCGCCCGACGTCTACGCAGTGCAAGGTTACGATGCGGCCCAGATGCTCGGCGCCGGCCTCGCTGCGGTCAAGGGCGACATCGCGAAGCGGCCCGAGCTGATCGCCGCGATGGAGAAGGAGAAGATCGACAGCCCGCGCGGCGCGTTCACGCTGTCGAAGGCGCACAACCCCATACAGGACATCTACCTGCGCAAGGTGGTCGGAACCGAGAATCGGTTCGAAGGCGTCGCCGTGAAGGCGCTCGCCGATCCCGCCCGGGGCTGCAAAATGTGACGTCCGGCGCGGCGCCGCGCGTGCGCCGGCTGCGCGCGGCCCTGCGCCGCTGCGCGGGTCGCGAACCGCGGGCCTGAGGCACAATCACGCGGTTGCGCGCCGGCGCAGCCGCGTCGCCGTCGCGGCGACGAAGCTGCCGGGCGCCCGCCGCCCTCGCCCCCGATGGATCTTGCCGTCTTCCTCGTCCAGTGCCTGAACGCGGTCCAGTATGGCCTGCTGCTGTTTCTCGTCGCAAGCGGCCTCACGCTGATCTTCGGCATCCTCGGGGTCATCAACCTCGCGCACGGCAGCTTCTACATGATCGGCGCGTACCTCGCCTATGCGCTGGCGCCGTGGACGGCCGCACACCTGGGCGGAGGCTTCTTCACCGCGATGGCGATCGGGCTCACGCTCTCGGTCGTCTTCGGCTATCTGCTCGAATGGGGCTTCGTGAGCTACCTCTATCGGCGCGAGCACCTGCAGCAGGTGCTGATGACCTACGGACTCATCCTCGTCTTCGAGGAGTTGCGCAGCATCCTCGCCGGTGACGACGTGCACGGAGTGGCAATGCCGGCGTGGCTTGCGGGAAGCATTCCGCTCGGCGGCGTGATGACCTACCCCATCTATCGGCTCTTCATGTCGGGCGTCTGCGTGGCCGTCGCGCTCGGCCTCTACGCCGTCATCGCGCGTACCCGCCTCGGCATGGCCATCCGGGCGGGCGCCAGCAACCGCGAGATGGTGCAGGCGCTCGGCGTCGACGTTCGCCTCCTCTATCGCGTCGTGTTCGCCGCGGGTGTCGCACTCGCCGTGCTCGCCGGCATGCTCGCCGCGCCCGTCTCGTCGGTGTATCCGGGGATGGGCAACCAGGTGCTGATCATCTCGTTCGTCGTGGTGGTGATCGGCGGCATCGGCTCGATCCGCGGCGCGCTCCTCGCATCGCTCCTCGTCGCATTCGTCGACACCTTCGGCAACGTCCTCGTCCCGCAAGCCGCCGGAGTCCTCGTCTACGTGCTGATGGCGATGATCCTGCTGTGGCGGCCCGAAGGGCTGTTCCGCACCGGCTAGGGCCTGTTCACACTATGCTCACTCACGCGAACGGGCGCCGTGGAGCGCCGCTCGCTCGGCGCGTTGCCCCGCTCGTCGCCGCAGCCGCCGTGCTCGCCGCATTTCCCTACGTCGGCGGCAGGTTCTATGTCGACCTGGTGCTGACGACGATGATCCTCGCGGTCTTCGCGCTGTCGCTCGAGCTCATCGTCGGCGAGACCGGCCTCGTGTCGTTCGGGCACGCGGCGTTCTTCGGCATCGCCGCGTATGCGACGACCCTCCTCTCGCCCGGCGCCACGCCACCGTCGCTCGTGTGGCTGCTGCCGGCCGCGCTCGCCATCACCGCGCTCGCCGCACTCGTCATCGGCGCGCTGTCGCTGCGCACGCGCGGCGTCTACTTCATCATGGTGACGCTCGCGTTCGCACAGATGGCGTATTACGTCTTCCACGACACCAGGCTCGCCGGCGGCAGCGATGGCATCTACCTCTCCGTCAAGCCGGTGCTCGCACTCGGCTCCATCACGCTGCTCGATCTCGGCGACGCGCACACGCTCTACTACGCGACCCTCGCCACGCTCGCAGGTGTCTACGTGCTGCTCGCCCTCATCCACCGCTCGCGCTTCGGCCACGCCCTCAACGGCATTCGCGCGAACGAGCGGCGCATGCGCGCGGCCGGGTTCTCGACCTACCCGTACAAGCTCGCCGCCTTCGTGCTCGCCGGAACGCTCGCCGGCATCGCGGGCTTCCTGCACGCGGTGAAGGACGGCTTCGTCAACCCGGAGATCCTCGCGTGGCACCAGTCGGGGACCGTGCTGCTGATGCTGATTCTCGGCGGCGTCGGGTCGCTGCGCGGCGCCGTTGCGGGGGCTTTCCTGTTCGTGATGCTGAAGGAGCTCTTCCAGTCGGAGGCGATCTTCGGCGGCTTCGCGCGGCACTGGCAGCTGCCGCTCGGCCTCACGATCATCGCCTGCGTCGCGCTGATGCCAAAGGGCGTCGCAGCGCTGTCTTCTCAGCTGCGCCGCGCGCAAGCGCCCCTTCCCGATGCCCCTTGACGTGCTGCTGCGCGCGGAGGACGTGTCGCGCCGCTTCGGCGGACTGGTGGCCGTCGACCATGTCTCGCTCACGCTCGCGCGCGACGAAGTGCACGCGGTCATCGGCACCAACGGCGCCGGCAAGTCGACGCTGATCGACGTCCTCGCGGGTGAGCTCGCCGCGAGCGGCGGCCGCGTCGAGCTGCACGGCCGCGACATCACCGGATGGGCGCAGCCGCGCCGTGCCCGCGCGGGCGTTGGCCGCAGCTACCAGCGCACGACGATCTTTGCGCACGCAACGGTGCTCGAAAATTGCCGGCTCGCTGCGCAGGCGCGCGCGCAGCGCCCGCTCGCGCTGTGGGCCGCGGCGGACGCGTGCGGCGAGAGCAGGCGGCTCGCCGAGTGCGCGATCGCGCAGGCGGGACTCGGCGAGCACGCCCTGCGCACGGCGGGAACGCTCGCGCACGGCCAGAAGCGGCAGCTCGAGATCGCGATGTGCCTCGCGACCGAGCCATCGGTGCTCCTGCTCGACGAGCCGCTCGCCGGCATGGGGCCCGAGGAGACCGAGCGCATGCTGCAGCTCCTGGCGGCGCTCCGGCCGCGGCACGCGATCCTGCTCGTCGAGCACGACATGGATGCCGTCTTCCGCATCGCCGACCGCGTCACCGTCATGGTGAACGGCGCGGTCATCGCGTCCGGCGACCCTGGCGCGATCCGTGCCAACACCGAGGTCCAGGCTGCCTATCTCGGCCGCGACGCCGACGCGGCGCCGGCCGGATAGCGCGATGTCCGCACACCTGCCCGCGCATGCGAGCCCGGTGATCGACCCGGCCGCCGGGCTCGTCGAACTGCGCGACCTGCACGTTCATTACGGCGAAAGCCACGTGCTGCGCGGCGTCTCGCTTGTGATCCGGCGCGGCGAGTCGGTCGGACTGCTCGGGCGCAACGGCATGGGCAAGACGACGCTGATCCGGGCGCTGATGGGCTTCAACCGCGCGAGCGCGGGCCGCGTGCTCGTGCACGGACGCGACCGCACCGGCGCGCCGCCGTACCGGATCGCGCGCGAAGGCATCGCGTACGTTCCGGAAGGACGCGGCATCTTCCCCAACCTGACCGTGCACGAGAACCTCCGCTTCGCCGCACGGCCGCCGCGTGGCGAAGCGGCAAGCTGGACCTGCGAGCGGGTGCTCGAGCGCTTCCCGCGCCTGCGCGAGAGGCTGGGATCGCGCGGCTCGCAGCTCTCCGGAGGCGAGCAGCAGATGCTGGCGATCGGACGCGCGCTCCTCACCCATCCCGAGCTGCTGATCCTCGACGAGGCGACCGAGGGTCTCGCGCCGCGGATCGTCGACGAGATCTGGCGTATCGTCGGCGAGATCCGCGCAAGCGGAATCGCGTCGCTGATCGTCGACCGCAACTACCGGCGGGTGCTGATGCACACCGACCACGCAATGGTCCTCGAGAAGGGGGTCGCCGTGGCCGCGGGCCGCTCGGAGTCGCTCGTGCGGCAGGGAGATCTCCTCGCGCGTCACCTCGGAGTGTGAGCGGCGATACGCGCGTGTGAGCGGCGATACGCGTCAGGCAAGCCCGATCGCGGCGACCACCTGCGACGGATCCTCGGGATCGTCCTCGATCGCGAAGCCCAGTGCGCGCATCAGCGCGAGCATCGAGTCGTTCTCGCGCAGGATCACTCCGGACATCCTTGCGAAGCCGCGCCGCTTCGCGCACTCGACGAGCTTGCGCATCAGGAGCGTCGCGATGCCGCGGCGCTGCCACGCGTCGCCGACCACGATCGCGAACTCGGCGTTGGAGAGATCGGGATTCGCGAGATAGCGCGCGACCGCGACGAATGCGGGTTTCCCCCCTTCCTCGGCGCCGGTGATCGCGACGAGCGCGAGCTCGCGGTCGTAGTCGACCTGGGTGAAGCGCGCGAGCATCGCCGGGGCGAGCTCTCCCATCCGGTAGAAGAAGCGGAAATAGCGCGCCTGCTCGGAAAGGCCCGCGACGAAGTCCTTCTCGAGCTCGGCGTCCTCCGGACGGATCGGCCGCAGCATGAGCCGCGTGCCGTCGCGCAGGCTGAGCTCCGAGATCAGCTCGACCGGATAGGGATGGATCGCCATGTGCGGATAGCCGCGCTGCAGGCGATGGCGCGGGTCGACGCGCACTTTGATGCCTGCGACGAACGCGCGGCCGCGATCGAGCAGCACCGGGTCGAGCACGAGCGTCTCGACCCACGGCAGCGCACAGACGAGCGCCGAGATACGGATCAGCAGCGCCGTCAGCGCTTCGCGTTCGGCGGCATCGAGCCACGCAGCGCCGGCGCCGCCTGCCGCAACCGGCTCGGGGCCGTCGCGCACGGACGCGAAGCGACCGCCCGCCTCGGCGACGAGGTCGCGCGCGAGACGTGCGTTGAGTGGAGGCAGCATCATTGCGGGAGGCTGGCCCGGCGAGCGCTCCTTCCCGCGCTCGCGCGACAGCGTGATGACCGGGCCGAACGTCGCGTCGGGAACGACGCCGACCGAGACCGCCGCGGGGTCCTTCCCGCGGGGCGTTTCGCGCAGGGTGACGCGTCCGTCCCACGCGTCGCCGCCGGCGCGCGCGTCGCCGGCACCCCGGACATCGCCGAGGAGCGCGTGCCACGCGCGTGCGAGCGACCGCGGCCCGCGCGCGACGCGGGCGTGCGCGCGTCCCGCGACGTCGGCCGCAAGGGTGAGCGGAAAGCGCATGGTCCTTGCCGCCGCTTCCGCCTCCTCGAACGACGCGGCGCGCGCCACCGGAGCGCCGATCCCGAACGCCGCCAGCACGACGAGCGCCTCGCCCTGCGTGAGCGCGCTCCGCGCATCGCGGACGAGTGCCGCGCGCAACGCTTCGAGCGCGGCGAGGTCGGGCGCCTCGGGCTCGGGCTGCGGGGGCGGCACTTCGAGCAGCCACGCCTGGTTGCGCCGGTAGGCGATGAGCCAGGAGAGCGCCTCGACGGCGTTCTCGGGCGTGAAGAAGTTCGGCACGCCGCCGGCGCCGAGTGCGGCATGGACGTCGTCGCGGTCGAGCGCGCCGAGCCACGCGGCGAGCACCGGCTTGCGCTGGGCCTGCGCGACCGACGCGAGCGCGCGTGCAGCGTCGACGGCGAGCGAGCTCGGCCGCGGCACGTGCAGCGCGACGACGGCGTCGATGCCCGGATCTTCGAGCGCGATCCGCGTCGCGTCGGCGAGCGCCGCGGGCGTCGCATCGCCGCGAACGTCGACCGGATTGTTCCCGGCGGCGGCATCGGCGAGCGCGCGGCGCAGCCGCTCCGAGGTCGCGGCGGCGAACGCGGGGACGAGCACGCCGCAGTCGTACGCACGGTCGGCGGCGAGCAGCGCCGGGCCACGGCCGTTGGCGACGATCGCGACGCGGTCACCCTGCGGAATCCTGCCGAGCGCGAGGATGCGCACCGCCGCGAAGAGCTGCGTGTAGGTCGTCACCCGCACGGTTCCGGATCGCGTCATCGCGGCACTGAACACCGCGTCGGGCGTCACCGCGCCCGGCGCCTCGAGCGACCGCCCCGCCTTGAGCACCACGACCGGCTTGGTCCGGGCCGCCGCGCGCAGTGCGGAGAGAAACGTGCGCGCCTCGTCGAGCCGCTCGACGTAGAGGACGATGCCATCGGTGCCGGGATCCTGCAGCAGGCAATCGAGCAGATCGCCGAAGCCGACGTCGCCGCCGAGGCCGAGCGAGATCACCGACGAGAAGCCGATGCCGAGCGGCTCGGCGAAATCGAGCATCGCGGTCGCCACGGCCCCCGACTGCACGACGAGCGCAAGTCGTCCGGGTTTCGCATCCGGCGCGCAGAACGTCGCGTTCAATCCGATCGCGGGGCGGACGATGCCGATCGCCCCGGGCCCCACCATGCGTACGCCTCCGCGCCTTGCCGCGGCAGCGACCTCGCGCACCCACCGCTGCTCGGCGCGCGCATCGCCCGGAGGCGGCATCGTCATCACGACGACGGTGCGCACGCGTGCCCGCGACGCGGCTCCGAGCACCTCGGCGACGGCGTGCGGCGGAGTCGCGACGATCGCGAGCTCGATCGGCTTGCCGATCGCCTGAACGTCGGGCCAGCACTCCCGCCCGCGAACGGCGCGATGGCGGGGATTGACCGGATAGATGGCGCCGCCGTATCCGCCGTCGATCAGGTGATCGAACACGACGGCACCGAGCGAACCGGCACGCTCCGACGCGCCGACGAGCGCAATCGATGCGGGCTCGAGCAGCGGCCACAGGTAGTGGTGCATGCCGAATGTTCGGGCCGTGGCGCGCAACGCGCAAGAGTCGGGACGAAAACCCGCGCGGCGGCGCCGCGGACTATAATCCGCGCGCCTTCATCGGGCCCGTAGCTCAGTGGTCAGAGCAGGCGACTCATAATCGCTTGGTCCCTGGTTCAATCCCAGGCGGGCCCACCCGTCTTCCCGCGCGGCTCAGGCCGCATCGTGCGGAGGCGCCAGCGGAATGAGGACCGTCACGGCGAGGCCGGTGCGTGCCGTTTCGTCGGACCAGTCGAGGCGGACTTGCGCGCCGATGCGCTCGGCAATGGCGCGAACGATGGACAGACCCAGCCCGGAGCCGATCTCTTCGTTGCCGATCGTGCGATAGAAGGCGCCGAAGACCCGCTCGCGCTCGTCCGGCGCAATGCCGGGCCCGGTGTCACGCACGCGCAACGCAGCGCACCCGTCGACGAGACGCACCGAGAGATCGACGCGGCCTCCGTCGGGCGTATACCGGATGGCGTTGTCGACGAGGTTCCTGACCAGCGCGATCATGTCGAGTTCGGTGACCGCTACCCCGGCGTCCCGCGCACCCTCGACGCCGATGTCGAGGTGCTTCTGCTCGGCGAGCGGCATACGGTCCTCGAGTACCCGGCGGAAGACCGCCTGGACCGACACCGGTGCCTTCGGCGCCTCGGCCGGTGACTGCGCCCGCGCCAGTGCAAGCAGTTGATCGAGCAGCGCCCTGCCTCGACCGATTCCCTGGCGCAGCAGGGCGAGCCGCTCACGCGCCGCGGCCGGCATTTCGGCATCCGCCAACCGCTCCGCCTGCAGTGACAGCGCAGTCAGCGGCGAGCGAAGCTCGTGTGCGGCGTCGGCGACGAAGCGGCGCTGCGATTCCATCGCCTGCCTCGCGCGGGCGAGCAGGCGGTTGATTGCCATGGCGAACGGGCGCACCTCGACGGGAAGGTGACGCTCTTCGACGGGGTGGAGCTCCTGCTCGGCGCGCTGGTCGATTTCCTTCGAAAGTGCAGCGATCGGCCCGAACATCTGGCGCACCAGTCTGGCGACGATCAGCAGCAGCACCGGCACGAGGAGCAGCACGGGGGTCACGGTGCGAAGCGCGCCGCCGCGCGCGTTTTCATTGCGAAACGCGGACTCCTGCGCGACCGCGATGCGTTCGCCGGTGGCCGTCGTTCTCACCAGCACCCGGAACGTCTCCCCGCCGACGTCGACCGTGTGCAGGCCGTCGGCGAGCGTCGCAGGCAGCGACAGCGCACCGCCGGCATCGACACCCGGCCCGGCGGCACCGCCCGCATCGAGGCGCTGAACGATGATCCGGGCCTCCTCGTCGGTATCCACCGCGCGCGGAACGGGACCGGGAAGTACCACCGCCATGCGCTGCCGCTCGATCAGGTGGGCCACCTGGCGCAGGAGCCCGTCCTGCAGCTCGTGCGCCTCGTCGAACGCCGACATGAACGAAAGGACGCCCGCGACGCTCGCGAAGGCGAGGATCGCCAACGACAGGGTGACCGACAGCTTGAGCTGAACCGACTCGTTCAGGCGCCGCCTGAGACCATCCATCCGACACCCCTCACGTTCCTGATGACATCGCTGCCGAGCTTGCGGCGCAGCGCGTGGATCAGGAACTCGACCGCGTTGCTTTCGACCTCCTCACCCCAGCCGTAGATGCGATCCTCCAGTTCGGTGCGCGAGAGGATCGCCCCGGGCCGGACCAGCAGGGCCCGCAACAGCGAGAACTCGCGATTGGACAGCTGCACCGGCGAAGCACCGGCAACGGCCGCCTCCTTCAGCACCGGATCGAGCGACACCACACCGTTGCCGAGCAAGGGTGCGGCGCTCCCACCCTTGCGGCGCAGCACCGCCCGCATCCGCGCGAGCAGCTCCGCGATGTCGAAAGGCTTCAGCAGATAATCGTCGGCGCCACCGTCGAGGCCGCGCAGGCGATCGTCGAGACTGTCGCGCGCCGTGATGATCACGAGTGGAACCGGATCGGCGCGCGCGCGCAGGCTCGCCAGCACTTCGAGCCCGTCCCTGCCGGGCAGGCCGAGGTCGAGCAGCACCAGGTCGTAGTGCTGGCAACCGAGCGTCGTGAGCGCCGTTTGCCCGTTCTTCACCCAGTCGGCCGCGTACGCCGCATCCTTCAATGCGGCGCGGACCGCCTCACCGATCATCGGGTCGTCCTCAACGAGCAGAACCCGCATCGCTCCTCCGTTCGATTGCCGTTCAGTGCGCGGTCCGCGCTGCCCGCTGCCTGAAGATCAGGACCCCCGCCACCATGAATGCAAAGAGCGCCGCCGACGCCGCGTAGCGGCTGAGTGCCAGACCTCCCGCATTGAGCGGCTTGTCGAGAAAATCTCCGACCACGGCTCCCAGCGGACGGGTCAGGATGAACGCAGCCCAGAAGCGCACCGTGCGCGACACGCCTGTCCAGCGCTGCGCGGCCGCGAGCAGAGCGAGCAGCCCGCCGAATACGAGCGCCGCGCCGCCATAGCCAAGGTTCGCCGTGCCGGAGGTCCAGTCGCCGAGTGCCGTGCCGAGCGTCTGCGAGAACATGATCGTCACCCAGTAGAAGGCCTCCGCCCTGGGCGTGCTGATGCTGCTCACCGAAACGGAGCCGAGCGATCGATACCAGACGAGAAGCGAGCCGAGCAACAGCGCCAGCAGCAGCGTCGAGCCGCCAGCGTACCCGATTCCGAGCGAGCGGTCCGCAAGATCAGCCAGCGTCGTGCCGACCGTGGTGGTCGCGACGATGGTGGCCCAGTAGAGGAACGGATGGAACCCCCTCGCGCGGATCTGCGCGATCACGGCGGCGGCGAAGATCGCAGCGAAGATGCCCGTTCCGACGAGATAGCCGAGATGCATCGACATCGAGACGGCGTCGCCGCCGGTTTCACCGAGTGTCGTGGCTGCGATCTTGATGAGCCAGAACCCCAGCGTGACTTCGGGAACTTTTGCGAATGCGCGTGCGGTGGATGTCGTCATGGGAGTCCTTCCTCGGTCAGGGATGGATCGCGGCGCGCTGATCGGGCGCCGCGTCCCGGCGCAGGCGCGAATGAGCAAGCTGGGCGGCGGCCACCAGCGTGACGTCGCTGACTTAGCAGTCGCTTAGGTCCCTCGTGAGGCCTTCGTGGCCGGATCGCCGTTTGAGAGGCGACCCGGTCATCCCCACAGGTGGTCAGTCCTGCTCGTCGCCATCGTCCTCGCGGTCTGCCTGGTCCTCGACGGACGAAATGACGTTGCCCTTGCTGGCATCGACCCTGACGTCGAAAACCGAGGTGCCGCTGACAATCTCGACGTCATAGACCGAGTCTTGCCCGGATTTCTCGTACTCCGCACGGGACGCCTTGCCGTTGGCGTATTGCTCGGCGATCGTCACGGCCTGCACAAGCGGTACGCTCGCCGTGTGAATGGCGACTGCGTCGTTTTGCGTGCTGCCGGTCGCCGCATACGCGACCGCGCCGCTCGCCGCCAGGGTGATGGCAACGAGGGTCAGTCTGGTGTGGTGGTACATGGTGCCTCTCCGAAAACGCGCAGGGATTTGCGCATTCGAGAGGCTACCGATCAAGACTTAGCCGGCGCTGAGGCTGCGGGGGTGGCCTCCGGCCGCTCAGCGCGCGGGGACGCCAGCGAGATCGAACAGGCTCGTCGCGACCAGTTCGAGGACGGCGACCTCGTCCTGGTTCAGCATCCGCCAGCGCCAGTGCAGGATGCCGAGCGTGGGCTTGCGCTCCGAGCGGCGCGCGCCGAGGACTTCGGCGTGCAGCGTCAGCAAATCGCCCGGGCGCACCGGAGCGAGCCACTTCAGGTACTCGAGGCCCGGCGAGCCGAACGACTCCGAGCCGTCGAGAATGCCGGTCACGGCGAGCCGCATCGCGATGCCGGAGGTCTGCCAGCCGCTCGCGATCAGCCCTTTCCACGGACCCTTCCGGGCCCGCTCGGGATCGGTGTGGAACCACTGCGGGTCCCAGGCGCGCGCGAACGCGAGGATGTCGTCCTCGGTGACCGATGCAGGTCCGCGCACGAGAATCTGCCCCGGGTGGAATTCGGCGAACTTCATCGCGATGATTATAGAGAGTGCCGCTCGCGCAGCGCGATCGCCCGCGCATAGAGCGCACCGCGCGATGCGCCGGTCAATGCCGCGGCGACGTGCGCGGCGCGCGACGGCGGAAGCTCGTCGAGCAGCACCGAGAGCACGCGCAGCGCGGCATCGTCGAGCGCCGCGCTCCCGGTGCGCTCGCCGGCATCCTCCGCGGGCGCGTCGACGATCAGCACGAACTCGCCGCGCCGCCGGTCGGGATCGGCCGCGAACCACTCCGGCGCATCGGCGAGCGCGACCGACGCGACCGACTCGAACACCTTGCTGAGCTCGCGCGCGACGACGAGCCGCCGCGCGCCGTCGAGCGTCGCAGCGAGCCACGCCACGGTGGAAGCGACGCGATGCGGCGCCTCGAAGAACACGAGGGCGACCGGCAGCTTCGCGAACGTCGCGACGAGCGCTTCGCGCTCCTTCGCCTTCGCCGGCACGAAGCCGATGAACACAAAGCGCGCGGCCGCAAGTCCTGCGGCAGACACCGCCGCGGCGAGCGAGCTCGGCCCGGGAATCGGCACCACGCGGTGACCAGCGTCGAGCGCGGCGCGCACGAGCCTCGCGCCGGGATCGCTGATCGCGGGCGTGCCGGCATCGCTCACCATCGCGACGCTGCGCCCGGACGCGAGCTCGCCGAGCAGCGCCGGGATGCGCATCGCCTCGTTGTGAGCGTGGAGCGCACGCGGCCTTGCGGCAATCCCGTAGTGCATGAGCAGCGCGCCGGTGACGCGCGTGTCCTCGGCGACGACGCTGTCGGCCGTGCGCAGGATGTCGAGCGCGCGCAGGCCGACGTCGCGCAGGTTACCGATCGGCGTCGCGACCACATATAATGACCCGCGCTCCGCGCGAAACACGATCGCATCGATGTCGCTCGCCGAAGGCTTCTGCGCCATGCCCCGTTCTCCCTGCATCCGATCCCGCGCCGCGAGGTTCGCCCGCCTCGCGCTCATCGCCGTCCTCGGCGCCGGTGCATTCTCCTGTGCGGAGATCGGCCCTGCAACCCGTGCGCCGGCATCGTCGGCGAGCGGGCACGTGGCGGCGCGAGGCAGCGCGGCCGAAGGCGCACTGCCTTCGTCCGCAGCGCAAGCGGAGGCGCTGGGCCCCGCGGCGGCAACGGCAGGCTCGCCGGGTGGCGCCGAGGGTGCCGGTGCGGAGGTTCCCGAGGGATCGGGGCAGGCGCTTCCGGCGGCCACGCTGCCGCCGCCGGCCACGACCGACCTCATCGCCATCGTGCTTCCGCTCGACGAGCCCGCGTTCGCGCGTGCCGCAACGGCGGTGCGCGACGGCTTCCTCGACTCCGCGCAGCTCGCCGGGGCGAAGGACCGCTGCGTCGTCATCGGCTACGGCCGCGACGGCGTGGTCGCGGGGTTCGCCGATGCGCTCGCGCGGGGCGTTCGCGTCGCCGTCGGCCCGCTCGTGCGAAGCGATCTCGCAGCGCTCGCTGCTTCGGGCGCGACGCTCCCGTGGACGCTCGCACTCAACCAGCTCGAGGACACTGCGCCGCTGCCTCCCGCGATCTACACGTTTCCGCTGTCGGTCGACAGCGACGCACGGCTGCTCGCACGGCAGGCGCGCGCCGACGGCGCCCACACGCTCGACATCGTCGAGGGCGAGACGCCCCTCATGCACCGGCTCGCGAAGACCTTCGCCGGCACGTGGACGAGCCAGGGCGGCAGTGCGCCGGCGGACTTCGCATTCGATGCCTCGCCGCAGGCGCTCGTCGACCTGCGCGATGCGCTCGCGAAATCGCCTCCCGACGCGGTGCTGCTCGCGCTCAACAGCCGCCACGCGTCGCTGGTGAAGCCGTTCCTCGGCACCGTCGCCACCTACGCGAGCGCGCTCGTATTCGAGCGCCCGACGCTCGCCACCGCGCACGACCTCGACGGCATCCGCGTCGCCGAGATTCCGTGGCTGCTGACCCCCGATGCACCGCGCTTCGCCGCGCTGACCCCGCGCGACACCGACAGCGATGCGCTCGAGCGGCTCTACGCGTTCGGCTTCGACGCGTTTCACGTCGCGGTGTCGTTTCGCGACGGACCGCCGCAATCGTTCGACCTCGACGGCGCGACCGGGCACATCACGCTCGGACCCGGCCGACGGTTCGTGCGCGAAGCGGCGCTCGGCGTCTATCGTGACGGACAGCTCGTCCCCCTCGACGCATCGCCCTGACCGCGCCGCCGCCGGCGCGCGCGCCGAGGCACTCGCCGCGGAGCACCTGCGTGCGCACGGTCTCGCGATCGTCGCGCGCAACTATCGCACCCGCTTCGGCGAGATCGACGTCATTGCGCGCGAGGGCGCCATGCTCGTGTTCGTCGAGGTGCGCATGCGGCGCTCGGCGTCGTTCGGCGGGCCGCTCGCGAGCATCACGCCGGCGAAGCGCCGCCGTCTCGTGCTGGCGGCGCGCGGATACCTCGCGGCGCTCGGCCGCGAGCCGCCGTGCCGCTTCGACGCCATCGTGATGCGCGGGCTCGACCCGTCGACGATCGAATGGCACCGCGACGTGCTCGGATGAGCCGCTGCGGGCCGGTATAATCGCCGCCCATGGCCGACCACGTCGAGCGCGTCCGCATGCACTTCGCCGAGAGCGCGAAGACCAAGCAGGACGCGGCAGCGGTGCTCGCCGCTCCGATCGTGCGCGCCGCGGGGCTGATGACCGAGTGCCTGCTCGCCGACGGCAAGATCCTCGCCTGCGGCAACGGCGGCTCGGCGGCGGACGCCCAGCATTTCGCGGCCGAACTCGTCGGGCGCTTCGAGCGCGAGCGCCCCGAGCTTCCGGCGCTGTCGCTTGCAACCGACACGTCGCTGCTCACTGCGGTGGCGAACGACTATTCGTACGAGCAGGTGTTCGCGAAGCAGGTGCGTGCGCTCGGAACGCGCGGCGACATCCTGCTCGCCATCTCGACCTCGGGGAACTCGCCCAACGTGATCGCCGCCGTCGATGCCGCGCACCAGCGCGAGATGCGCGTCGTCGCGCTGACCGGGAAAGGCGGCGGACGCATCGGTGAACTTCTGGACGAAGGCGACGTCCACCTGTGCGTCCCGCACGCGCGGACCGCGCGCATCCAGGAAGTGCACCTGCTCGCCATTCATTGCCTCTGCGATCTCATCGACGCCACCCTGCTCGGAGACGAAGCATGAAACGAAGACTGCTGTTTGCGCTGTTTGCCGGCATATCCGCCGGTACCGCCCTCCTCGCCGGCTGCGCGCCGGTGCTCGTCGCCGGGGCCGTCGGCGGCACCGCGCTCGTCGCAACCGACCGGCGCTCGGCCGGAGCCCAGCTCGACGACGAGTCGATCGAGCTCAAGATCGCCAACAACATCGGCGCGGGCTTCGGCGACCAGGTGCACGTCAACGTGACGAGCTACAACGGCATCGTGCTCCTGACGGGCGAAGTGCCGGCGCAGGAGACGCTGAACTCGATCGTCGACATCGCGCGCAAGACCCCGAAGGTCCGCACAGTCCACAACGAGCTGCTGGTCGGGCCGGTGTCGAGCCTCGGCTCGCGCAGCAACGACAGCTACATCACCGCCAAGGTGAAGTCGCGCTTCGTCGAAGCGAACAAGTTCGCGGCGACGCGCGTCAAGGTGGTGACCGAGAGGCAGGTCGTCTACCTGATGGGACTCGTCACGCACGCCGAGGGTGACGCTGCCGGCGAGATCGCGTCGGGGACCTCGGGCGTCACGCGCGTGGTCAAGGTGTTCGAATACATCGATTGAGCGCGCGCCTCACGCACTCCGGCAGCGCGCACGTCGCCGATGCGCGGGAAGCGCGCGCGCGCATCGCGGCGCTGCCGCGCCCGCTGGTGTTCACCAACGGCGTATTCGACATCCTGCACCGCGGGCACGTCGCGTGCCTCGAGGAGGCGAGGAGCCTCGGTGCGTCGCTGGTCGTTGCGGTGAACACCGACGCCTCGGCGCGCCGCCTCGGCAAGGGAGCCGATCGCCCGGTCAACGGCGAGGACGACCGGATGGCGGTCGTCGCCGCACTTCGCTGCGTCGACCTCGTCGTTCCCTTCGATACCGACACCCCGCTCGAGCTGATCCTCGCGGCGATGCCCGACGTGCTCGTCAAGGGCGGCGACTACGACGTCGCGACCGCCGTCGGTGCTGCCGAAGTGATCGCGCACGGCGGCCGCTTCGTCGCCATTCCGTTCCGCTTCCAGCGCTCGACCACCGGCCTCCTCGCGCGCATCCGCGGCTGATCAGCCGGGCGGCCGCAGCGCGCGTTCGAACGACCAGCGAACCGGGTGCCAGCCGAGGTAGAGCCATGGCAACGCCGTCGAGCGGTTGTCCGCGGCGTGAAGCGCTGCCCCGTCGCGCGCGACGATGGCTCCGTCGACGCGATTGCCACGGACGTCTGCCGCAGTCTCGGGGAAGCGCACGACGATTCCCCCGGTGTCGATCAGCGTGTTCCCGGCGACGCGGCTCGCCGCCGCGCGGTTGAGGTAGATGCCGTCGTCCGAGCACGACGCGATCACGTTCGACTCGATCACGCCGCGATCCTGCTCGACGATGCAGCGCCGGTCGCGGCAGAACGCGGCTCCGGTGCCGCCATCGCCGAGCGAGATCCCGACGCGCTGGCCCGGCTCGCCGCGCAGCCGCTCCTCGCAGACGACGACGTTGCCGATGAACCGGTTGTCGGCGCCGCCGCCCTTGGCGAACGCGCCGACGCTGATTCCATCGCCGCCATGCTTGACGAAATCCGAGATGCGGTTGCCGCGGATGCGCCACCCGCTCGCTGCGACGAGGTCGATCGCGGCGACCGGATTCGCGGTGCGGCGCGGCTCGCTGTCGGCGATCACGTTGTCCTCGATGCGTCCACCGTCGGGAAATGCGCCACCGCTCGCGTTGATCTTGAAGTGGGCGTTGAAGTCGAGCACCGTGTTGTTCCGTGCGACGAAGTGCGTTGCACCGCCGACAACGTGGAAAGCGTGCTCGCAGTTCGAGTCGTCGGCGCACACGCCGCGGATCACCAGGTTCTCGAACGTCCAGTCGGGCGCCGACACGAGGAAGCCCTCGGTCATGTCGAACTCGAGCATGACGGTTCCTGCGGCCGCTGCGCGAACGGTGATCGGTGCGTCGTCGCGCCCGGCGCGCGAGACCTCGATGTAGCTGCCGTGAAAGCGATAGCGGCCAGGCGCGAAGACGACGACGTCGCCGGGCTCGGCGTGCGCGATCGCGGCGCGCGCTTCGCGCGGCGTCGCGACGACGATCTCGCGTCCGCCGTGAGCGACCGCGGTGTCGCCCGCGGCGAGCGCCGGCCGCAGCGCAGCGAGGTCGAGGTCCGGGTCTCCGCGATCGAGCGCGATCAGCACCCTCGCGGCGATTCCCGCCGCGCCGACGATGAGCGCGTCATGCCCGGCGGCCCTGCGCTCGATCCACGGGGCGAGGCGCCGCGGCGGCACGCCGACGGCGTCGATCGCGGCCACCCAGCCGCCTGCGAGCGCGGCGAGCGCGAGCACGGAGAGGGCGAGCACGGAGAGGGCGAGGAGCCCGCGACGTCTAATGGCTGTAGCGATCGAGGAACTGATGGACGATGCCGCGCTCGGCACTCTCGATCGACGCGTCGAGCGACGGGTCGCCCGGCGCGTGCTGCTTCGCCCGGCGGAACGCGTTGAGCGCCTCCTGGTAGTTGCCGAGCCCCTGCTCGGCGCTCCCGAGGCAACGCCACGCGTCGGCGTTGGCGAGATCGAGGTCGGCCCAGGCGCGGCAAAGCTCGGCCGCGCGCAGATAGTCGTGTGCCGCGAGCATCCGCGGGCCGTCGGTTTTCAGCGCCACGACGCGCGCGCGCCGCGCTGCGAGCATCTTCTCGAAGCCGCCGTCACCCGTTCCGGGCGACGCTGCGGCGACGCGTCCGGAAACCTGCGGCGATGCCGCGCCCGGAGGCGCCGCCGCCACCGTCGTCTTCGGCAGCTGCGCCGGGACCCACGACTCGATCACGCGCTCGCCGCCGCCGACGGCGCCCATCACGGTCGAAAGCGAAGGCAGCGTCGCGCCGATCGTGGTGCGCGTCCAGCCGATCGTGTCGGTGGTCGGCTGGTGCCATGCGATGCCGTAGAGCCACGCCATCGCGGCGATGCCGCACACGCCGGTCACCGAGTTGAGCACGCCGGCCGGTCCGTGGGTGACGAGGCAATCGAGCGCGAAATCCCAGTCGGTCTCCTGGTTTTCGGCGAGCTTCTCGTAGGCGATCGCCACCATGACCGGCGCCACCAGGGGAAAGCCGCATCCGACCCCTTCGACCCACACGCGCAGTGCGCGCCGCAGTCCGCGCACGAGCTGCGCGCGCGTGTCGAGCCGCGCGTACGCATCCGAGATCGCGAGCTGCAGGTAGATGCCGAACAGCCACTTGCCGGGCGTCGTCCCCACCGCCGCCACGAGCAGCGCTTCGAGCGGCACCCACGTCAAGGAAATGAGCGACGGCGCGACGAGCGGATGGGCAAGCCAGTATGCGGTACCCGCACCGACGGCGCCGATGCCACGAAGCTGGGTGAGCAGGAGCGCGAGCATGAGCCCCCACAACGCATAGTCGAAACTGCGCGCCGCGAGGCGGTGCCAGGGCCGCGGCTCGCTCGTGCGGCCCGCTTTCGCGCGCTCGAGCTCGGCCATTCGCAGCTGGAAGATCCACGACGCGTCTTCCTGCGGCTGGTTGGTGCCGAGGAAGACGCTGCGCTCGCGGCGCCAGTTGAGGATCGCGAGATCGGTCTGCGGCACGAGGCCCGAGCGGGCGACGGAATGGCGCCTGCGCACGCTGACGATGCCGTGCACGACGGCATAGATGCCCGCGAGGACGAGCAGCGTCGCGATCAGCCAGCCCAACACTTCGCGCGCGACGACCACGGCGTCGGGCGGCGTGACGAGGACCACGGCGGCGACGATGAACGCGGCGAACGCACCGCAAAGGCCGATCGTCAGCCACGGCGAGTGGACGAACGGCGCGACGCGCTGGGTGAGCCCGGGGTGATGCATCGGCGGCTCGTCGGGCGCGCCGCCCGGCAGACCGGTGTCGAGGGGATCCTCGACCGCCGCCTCCGCGAGCACGCTCGTGGCGCCGACCTCGGTGTAGGCGTCGTCGCCGAGCAGGAGGTCCCGCCCCCCGGCACGCTCGCCGACGCGCTCGCCGGCGACCTCCGTCTCCGGCGACTCGGTGAGGTCGCGGTCGTAGCGCTGGCGCCGCTCGTGGTCGCCGAGGATCCGGCTGGCGTGGTTGATGAAGCGCAGCGCCTCCTCGACGTTGCCCTGGCCGTCACGGGTCTTCGCGTAGTACTTGCGGATCAGCCCGCGCAGCGCCGCGCGGACTTCTTCCCCGGACGAAGTCGGAGCGATGCCAAGCGCGTCGTACAGCGTGGCCTTCATGCGGTGCGGCGAAACCGCCAGGAAAATGCCATTGGAATCGTGCTTCGGATGCCCGCCAGGCGCACTCGAGCGCGCCCGCGACGATGCCTCCGAGCAATATCCAGCCTACCGCGTGCAAGAAGCACGCCACCCAGCCGGGCAGCGGCCCGCCGGGTGGGGCGCGCTATTCGGTCTTGCCGCTCTCGCGTGCCGCGAGCTTCTCGCGGATCCGCGCCGACTTGCCCGAGCGGGCGCGCAGGTAGTAGAGCTTCGCGCGCCTGACGTCGCCCCTGCGCTTCACTTCGATCGAGGCGATCAGCGGCGAATACGTCTGGAACGTCCGCTCGACCCCCTCCCCGCTCGACATCTTGCGCACGGTGAAGGCCGAGTTGAGGCCGCGGTTGCGCTTGCCGATCACCACGCCTTCGTAGGCCTGGACGCGCTTGCGCTCCCCCTCGACGACGTTGACGTTGACGATCACGGTGTCGCCCGGCGCGAAGTCGGGTATCGACTTTCCGAGCCGCGCGATCTCCTCGCGCTCGAGCGTTTCGATGATGTTCATGACCAGGTTCCCTTTCTGCCTGCGCCTTCGCGGCGTTTTGGTGCGCAGAGCAGGGCGCCCCCTGATGCGCGGTCCTTCTGGTTATCGTCGTTCGTTCTCGATCAGCCGCCGTTCCTCTGCCGTGAGCGGCCGATTGTGCAACAGGTCGGGCCTTCGCCGCACGGTGCGGACGAGCGCCTCCTTCTCTCTCCAGTGCCGCACCGCCGCGTGATCGCCAGACAGCAGCACCGGCGGCACCGCCACCCCCTGCCACACCTCGGGCCGGGTGTAGTGCGGGCAGTCGAGGCGCGCGCCGACGAACGAATCCTGCAACGCGGACTCGGCGTCGTTCAGCACGCCTGGCCGCTGGCGCACCACTGCGTCGATCAGGACGAGCGCCGGCAATTCGCCCCCCGACACCACGAAATCCCCGATCGAAATCTCCTCGTCGACGCTGCGGTCGATCAGCCGCTGGTCGACGCCTTCATAGCGTCCGGCGACGAGCACGAGGCCGCGATTCCCGCCTTGCGCCAGTTCCATCACTTTCGCGTGCGTGAGCGGCGCTCCCGCCGGCGAGAGGTAGAGGGTGTGCGGCCGCGCCACCCCTGCCTCGACCTGCGCCGCTCGAGCCGCCCTGAGCGCCCGCTCGAGCGGCTCGGCGAGCATCACCATCCCCGGCCCCCCGCCGTAGGGCCGATCGTCGACGGTGCGGTGCGCGTCGTCGGTAAAGTCGCGCGGATTCCACACGCCGAGCTGCCACAGGCCGCGCTCGCGCGCCCGCCCGGTGACGCCAAACCCCGCGGCAAGGGTCACCAGCTCCGGAAACAGCGTCACCACGTCGATTCGCATCGTACGGCTCGTCATCGCGCGGCCAACCGGAGCCCGCGCTGCGACCCTCGGCAGCGCACTTCGTCAGTAGTCGGGCTGCCAGTCGACGTCGATTCTCCGCGCTTCTTCGTCAACCGCGATGACGTATTCCGGCACCCACGGAATCAGGCGCTCGACGCCGTCCCCTGCCGCGACCTCGAGCAGCGGATGGGCGCCGCTGTCCGCAAACCCATGCACCGTTCCCAGCCTCACCCCTTCCCGGGTCACCACTTCCATGCCGACGAGGTCGTGCCGATACCACTCGTCCCGCCCCGGCGGCGGCAGGTCGCCCCGCTGAATGCCGATCTCGGCGCCGCGCCAAGCGGCTGCCGCGTCGCGGGTCAGCGCCTCGTCGATCTGCACGAGGATCTGCCCGCCCGTCATGCGCGCGCCCCGCAACCGGCACGGCCTCCAGGCCGCATCGGCCGCCGGCCGTCGAATCCACCAGCGCTTCGCTTCGAGCAGCGTCGACGGGCTCGACGACAGCGGCCGGACCGTCGCCTCTCCGCGAACGCCATGCGGCGCGCCGACGCGGCCCATGACCACCATGTCGCCGCAATCCACGGGCTGCGGCACGACTGGTCCGCCGCTCCGGCGGGTCAGGCCGCGGGCGCTTCGCTCCCGGCCGTCGCCGCCGCGGCCGGACTCCCGGCGGCTCCGGCCGCAGGCTGCGCCGCGCGCGTGCCCCCCTTGGCCGACCGCTTGACCAGCATCGCGACCGTTTCCGAGAGCCTGGCACCGTGCTGCTGCCAGTACGTCACGCGGTCATGGACGATGCGCAAGTCTTCCTCGTGTTCGGCCGCCATCGGGCTGTAGAACCCCACGCGCTCGATGAAGCGCCCGTCGCGCCGGCTGCGCGAATCGGTGACGACGACGTTGTAGAACGGCCGCTTCTTGGCGCCGCCGCGGGCCAGCCTGATGACAACCATGGGTCGAATCCCGATACGGGCCGGGTAGCCCGAAAAAGACGTTGATATTACTATGAAAGGGCGCGTCGTAGCAAACCTGTTCCAGCCACCCCGCGAGGCGGTTCGATGGCCGATTGCAAGCCCTGGAGCATCGCAAAGTGAGCGCGGACCACCAAGGATCCTCCGCCCACCGGGCGACCTCGTCCCTTCCCACGGGGCGCATCGACGCGCTCACCGACGGCATCTTCGCGGTGGCGATGACCTTGCTCGTGCTGGAACTCGACCGCCACGTTCCGGAACCGCTCGCGGGTCATACGCTGTTCGACGGGCTTCTCGAGTTCGGCTTCCAGTTCGCGGACTACGTGATCAGCTTCGCGGTGCTCGGCGTGTTCTGGCTGGGGCACCTGCGCATGACGAGGCGAATGCGCGGAGCCGATACGACCTTCGTGCTCGGCAACCTTGCGTTCCTGTTCTTCGTCACGCTGATCCCTCCGCTGACGACACTGATCGGCGACCATCCGAATCGCCCGCGCGCCGCGATCCTGTACGGCGGCAACCTGCTGCTCCTGCTGTTCTGCGAAGCCGGAATGTGGCACCGCATCTGCCACCGGCTGGCGAACGAATCGCTCACCCATCCGCTCGACACGTGGCGACTGGTACGCAGGCGCTACGCGACTGCGCTCGCCGTAGTCGTCGCCGGCATCGCCGCCGCCCTGATCGAGATCAGCATGGGCGTCACGGGGGCTCACTCGCGCTGGATCTACGTGCTGCTCATCGGCCTCGGCATCGTCCGCCCGCCGGTCAGGGGCGTGCCCCGCGCGTGAGGTTGCGCAGGCCGCGCAGCATCTTCTGCGGCCCTTTCGCGACCATCCGCATCATCTTCTGCGCCTGCTCGTACTGCGCGAGGAGCTGGTTGACCTCCTGCACCGACACGCCGGCGCCGGCGGCGATCCTGCGCTTGCGCGACGCCTTCAACACCTCGGGCCGTGTCCGCTCGTGCGGGGTCATCGAGTCGATGATGCCTTCGAGCCTCGCCACGCGGCGCTCGTCGAGCGCCGCGCCCTGCGCCGCGCGAGCGAGCTCGGCCGGCAGCTTGTCGACGAGCGCGGAGAGCCCGCCCATCTTGCGCATCTGGCCGATCTGGGCCTTGAAGTCGGCGAGGTCGAAGCCCTTGCCGGTCTTGACCTTCTTCGCGAGCTTCTTCGCCTCCTCGAGGTCGACCGTGCGGTGCGCATCCTCGATCAGCGACAGCACGTCGCCCATGCCGAGGATACGCGTGGCCATCCGCTCGGGATGGAATACCTCGAGGCCGTCGAGCTTCTCGGACACGCCACTGAACTTGATCGGCGCACCGGTGACTTCGCGCACCGACAAGGCGGCGCCGCCGCGCGCGTCACCGTCGAGCTTGGTCAGGATGATGCCGGTGAGCGGCAGCGCATCGCGGAACGCGCGCGCGGTGTTGACGGCGTCCTGGCCCTGCATCGAATCGACGACGAAGAGCGTCTCGACCGGCGTCACTGCCGCGTGGAGCTCCGCAATCTCCTTCATCATCGCCTCGTCGACGGCGAGCCTTCCTGCGGTGTCGACGACGAGCACGTCGTGGTAGTGCCTGCGCGCCCAGTCGAGGGCGGCACGCGCGATGTCGACCGGAGCCTGCCCTGCGGCGGAGGGGAAGAAATCGGCACCCACCTGCTTCGCGAGCGTTTCGAGCTGCAGGATTGCCGCCGGGCGGTAGACGTCGGCCGAGGCGAGCAGCACCTTCTTCTTCTCGGCGATCAGGAGCCGCGCGAGCTTGGCCGCGGTGGTCGTCTTGCCGGCACCCTGGAGGCCTGCGAGCAGGATCACCGCCGGCGGCTGCACGGCGAGGTCGAGCGGCACGGCACTGCCGCCCATGAGGGCGGTGAGCTCGCGCGCGACGACGCCGACCAGCGCCTGGCCAGGCGTGAGCGAGCCCACGACCTCGGTGCCGAGCGCCTTCTCGCGCAGGTCGGCGATGAAGCGCCGCACGACCGGCAGCGCGACGTCGGCTTCGAGGAGGGCGAGGCGCACCTCGCGCAGCGCGTCGGCGATGTTGGCTTCGGTGAGCCGCGCCTCGCCGCGCAGGGTCTTCACGACCCGCGCAAGGCGCCCGGTCAGCGTATCGAACATGCAGGATGGCCCGGCGGGCGCGCAGCGGTTCGCATCGCGCGCGTAGGGTAAACTTGATTGGGGATGATCATTCTACTGCACGTGGTCGTGGCGGCGCTCTATGCGGCAGCCGCGTTCGCGCTGTGGCCGACGGGTGCGCCGCCCGCGCCGCGCCACCGCGATGCCGGGCGCCTCCTGCTCGCGGCCGCGCTCGCCGTGCACGCCGCGGCGACCTGGAGCGCAGTCGTGCGCCCCGACGGCCTCGATCTTTCGTTCGTCAACGCGATGTCGCTCGTCGCCGGGCTTGCCGTGCTCTTCGCGTGGGCCACCGGCATCCTGCGCACGCTCCCCGCGGTGATCCCGGTCGTGCTGCCGGTCACCGCGGCGTGCGCGCTGCTGCCGCCGATCGCCTCGTCGACGTTCCGCTTCTCCTACGCCGACGAACCGTGGGCGGCGACGCACATCGCCGTCGCACTCGTGGGCTACGCGCTGCTCGCCGTCGTCGCGCTGCAGGCGCTCGTGATGACCGGGCTCGAGCGCAGGCTCCATCGCGCGATCCCGGACGCCGCGCGTGCCACCGCCGCCCCGCTCCTCACCCTCGAGCGTTACCTGTTCCGGCTGATCGGCGCGGGCTTCGTGCTGCTCACCGCGACGCTGGCGAGCGGCATCCTGTTCTCCGAGCAGCTCTTCGGCAAGCCGTTCACCCTCACGCAGAAGAACCTCTTCTCGGTCGCCGGCTGGCTGGTCTTCGCGGTGCTCCTCTTCGGCCGCTGGCGCTACGGCTGGCGCGGCCGCACCGCACTCAAATGGATCCTCGGCGGCAGCGTGCTGCTCGCCCTCGGCTATCTCGGGAGCAAGTTCGTCGTCGCCGTGATCGGCAACGAGCCCGCATGGATGACATCGCGCTGACCACGCTCGGCATCGCGCTCGCGATCCTGCTCGTGATGTCGGCGTTCTTCTCGATGGCCGAGACGGCGATGATGGCGGCCAATCGCTATCGGATGAAGCACCAGGCGCTGCGCGGAGCACGAGGCGCGCGCCTGGCGCTCGCGCTGCTCGCCAGGACCGACCGCCTGCTCGGCGTGATCCTGCTCGGCAACAACCTGATCAACGCCGCGTCGGCCACCCTGGCGACGATCATCACCGTGCGGCTGTTCGGCGAGGGGCGCTGGTCGCTGGCGCTCGGCACGGTCGCGGTGACGTTCCTGATCCTCGTCTTCTCGGAGATCACGCCGAAGGTCATCGGCGCCGCATACGCCGATCGCCTCGCGCCGCTCGTCAGCTTCGCGCTCGCGCCGCTTTTGCGCGTGACGCGCCCGGTCGTGTGGTTCGTCAACCTGTTCGTGCACGCGATGCTGAAGGTCGTCGGCTTCCGCCCGGCGACGCAGTCGTCGACCGCGCTCTCGCAGGAGGAACTGCGCTCGCTGGTGCTCGAAGGCGCGCAGTACTTCCGCGGCAAGCAGAAGACGATGCTCGCGAACCTGCTCGACCTCGAGGCAATCACCGTCGACGACGTGATGACCCCGCGCAGCCTGATCCACGCGCTCGACCTCTCCGAGAAGCCCGAGCTCCTGCGCCAGCAGCTCGCCACCTCGTATCACACGCGGATGCCGGTCTACGACGGCACGCTCGACAACATCGTCGGCATCCTCGCGGTGAAATCGCTGATCCACCTGATGAATGGCGGCGAGCTCGACAGCGTGCGCCTGCGCCCGCTGCTGCGCCCCGCGTATTTCGTTCCGCTCGGCACGCCGCTGCTCACCCAGCTCCAGCAGTTCCAGGTCGACCGCCAGCGGATGGCCCTCGTGGTCGACGAATACGGCGAGCTGCAGGGACTCGTGACGATCGAAGACCTGATCGAGGAGATCGTCGGCGAGTTCACCACCCAGGCGCCAGGCGGCGCGCAGAGCCTGCGCCGCGAGCCCGACGGCAGCGTGGTCGTCGACGGGATGGTGCCGCTTCGCACGCTGAACCGGCGGCTCGGCACCCGCTTCACCCTCGACGGTCCCAAGACCCTGAACGGGCTCATCGTCGAGCATCTGGGCGAAATTCCGGATGCCGGGCTGAGTTTCGAGATCGACGGCCAGCGCATCGAAGTGCTGCAAACGCAGGATCGTGCGGTCAAGGTCGTCAAGCTGCTGCCTCCGGTCGGAGGCGCCGCCGCGCCTTTACAAAGCCCGGTCGCCCATGCATCATCGTGACGGCATGTTTTATGCGAATGGAATATCGAGGCTCGCAGCGGGCAACCCGGTTGGCAGTGCGTTTCGAGGTCACGCTTCGGGCACGATGATTGCTTGCGGTTGTTCCGTTTCCGCCGGCCCCGCGCTTTGACGCCGTGACACCCCAATCCTGATGCAGATGGCCACCCACGCCGCCACCCGCAACATCAGCGGACTCGCCCGTGCGCTTGCGCAGCACGGCGTGATGTCCGAGGCGGAGGCCGAGGCGCTGCAGATCCAGTCGCACTCGGCCGGAGTGTCATTCGCCGAGCAGGTGCTCTCGGGCAAGCGCCTGACCGCCCAGCAGCTCGCCGTGTTCGCGTCGCGCGCGTTCGGGGTGCCGCTGCTCGACCTCGCGGGCTTCGACCTCGACCAGCTCACCCGCGACTACATCGACGTGAAGATGGCGCAGACGCGCCGCGTCCTGCCGCTGCACAAGCGCGGCAATCGCCTCTACGTCGCGACGTCGGATCCGGCCAACCTGCAGGCCCTCGACGAAGTCCGCTTCAAGACGAACCTCGTCGTCGAGCCCGTCGTCGTCGAGGACGACAAACTCGGCCAGGCGATCGCCAAGGTCGCCGAATCGTCGGGTGCGACGCTGAAGGACCTCGCCGCGCTCGAGGACATCGAGATCGGCCTCGAGGAAGGCGCCGCGCCGGGGCAGGCCGACGAGGAAAGCGAAGTCGAGGACGCGCCGGTCGTCCGCTACATCCAGAAGGTGCTGCTCGACGCGATCAGCGCCGGCGCCTCCGACATCCACTTCGAGCCCTACGAGAAGTACTACCGGATCCGCTACCGCCTCGACGGCGTGCTGATGGAGGTCGCGCAGCCGCCGATCGCCATCAAGGACAAGGTCGCCTCGCGGATCAAGGTCATCAGCCGCCTCGACATCGCCGAGAAGCGCGTGCCGCAGGACGGGCGCATGAAACTCGTGCTGTCGAAGACGCGCGCGATCGACTTCCGCGTCTCGACGCTGCCGACGCTGTTCGGCGAGAAGCTCGTGCTGCGCATCCTCGATTCGTCCGGGATCCGGCTCGGCATCGAGACGCTCGGCTACGATCCCGACCAGCAGGAGCAGATGCTGTTCGCGATCGGCCGGCCCTACGGAATGATCCTCGTCACCGGGCCGACGGGGAGCGGCAAGACAGTGTCGCTCTATTCGTGCCTGCACATCCTGAACCAGCCGGGAACCAACATCTCGACTGCCGAGGACCCCGCCGAGATCCAGCTTCCCGGCGTCAACCAGGTCAACGTCAACGAGAAGGCGGGCCTCACCTTCGCGACCGCGCTGCGCGCCTTCCTGCGCCAGGATCCGGACGTGATCATGGTCGGCGAAATCCGCGACCTCGAAACGGCCGACATCGCGATCAAGGCGGCGCAGACCGGGCACCTCGTGCTGTCGACCGTGCACACCAACGACGCGCCGACCACGCTGACGCGGCTGCTCAACATGGGCGTCGCCCCGTTCAACATCGCGTCGTCGGTCAACCTGATCACGGCGCAGCGCCTCGCGCGCAAGCTCTGTCCGCAATGCCGGCGGCCCGAGGACATCCCGCCCGAGGCGCTGCTTCGCGCCGGCTTCAACGAAGCCGACCTCGACGGAACCTGGCAGCCGCTCGGCCCGGCCGGATGCGACCATTGCAAGGGGACCGGGTACAAGGGCCGCGTCGGCGTCTACGAGGTGATGCCGATCAGCGACGAGATGCGCCAGGTCATCATGCGCAACGGCAATTCGCTCGACATCGCCGCACAGGCGCGCGCCGAGGGCATCCGCACGCTGCGGCAGTCGGGGCTTCGCAAGGTGAAGGCCGGAGTGACTTCGCTCGAGGAGATCGAGGCGGTCACCAACGAGTAGCCGCAGGACACGCTTTCCGAGGACACCACGATGGCCACCATCACCGCTCCGACCAGGGACCCCGCGATCCGGGAATACACGTTCCTCTGGGAAGGCTACGACCGCAACAAGCGGCGCGTCCGCGGCGAATTCCGCGCAGTCTCGGCGACCGTCGCCACGCTGAACCTGCGCCGGCAGGGAATCCGCGTCGACAAGATCAAGCGCCAGTCGTTCCGCGGCGGGCGCTCGGTCGGCGACAAGGACATCACGTTCTTCACCCGCCAGCTCGCGACGATGCTGAAGGCCGGGGTGCCGCTGCTGACGTCGTTCGACATCATCGCGCGCGGCCACAGCAACCCGCGCTTCTCGCGGCTGATGATGGAGTTGAAGAACAAGGTCGAGACCGGATCGAGCCTGTCGCAGGCGTTCCGCGCATATCCGAAGTACTTCGACCCGCTCTACTGCAACCTGGTCCAGGCGGGCGAGACCGCCGGCATGCTCGACGCGATCCTCGACCGCCTCGCCACCTACAAGGAGAAGATCCTCGCGATCAAGGGCAAGATCAAGTCGGCGCTGTTCTACCCGATCTCGGTCATCGTCGTCGCGATCGTCGTCGTGTGGGTGATCATGGTGTTCGTGATCCCGGCGTTCAAGAAGGTCTTCGCGGCGTTCGGCGCCAACCTGCCGTGGCTCACCCAGGTGGTGATCGGCATCTCGGATTTCTTCGTCGCGTGGTGGTGGGCGATCTTCATCGTCGCCGTCGGCGTCGTCGTGGGCATTCGCCTGTCGATCAAGCGCTCGGAGACCGTGCGCTTCACCGTGCATCGGCTGATGCTGAAGCTTCCCGCAGTCGGGCCGATCCTCGAGAAGGCGACGATCGCGCGCTGGACGCGCACGCTGCAGACGATGTTCGCCGCCGGCGTGCCGCTCGTCGAATCCCTCGATGCGGTCGGCGGAGCCTCGGGCAACATCGTGTACGCGAACGCAACCAAGCGCATCCAGACCGAGGTCGCGACCGGCACCAGTCTCACCAACGCGATGACGGCGACCAACCTGTTTCCGTCGATGGTGCTGCAGATGACGCAGATCGGCGAGGAGTCGGGCTCGCTCGACAACATGCTGGGCAAGGTTGCCGACTTCTACGAGCGCGAGGTCGACGACGCCGTCGCCGCGCTCTCCAGCCTGCTCGAGCCGATCATCATCGTGTTCCTCGGCGTGGTCGTCGGCGGACTCGTGGTCGCCATGTACCTGCCGATCTTCAAGCTGGGCGCGGTCATCTGAGCCGCTGAGCGCGTGATCGCCTCCCCGCTTGCCGCGACCGCGATCGCGCTGGTCGTCGGGCTCTGTGTCGGCAGCTTCCTCAACGTCGTCATCCACCGGCTGCCGAAGATGCTCGAGCGCGACTGGCGCGCGCAGTGCGCCGAGATGCGCGGCGAGGAGGCTCCTGCCGAGGACCCTCCGGTCTACAACCTCGCGCTGCCGCGCTCGCGCTGCCCCGGCTGCGGGCACCGGATCACCGCGCTCGAGAACGTGCCCCTCGTGTCGTGGCTCGTGCTGCGCGGCCGCTGCTCGCAGTGCGCGCAATCGATCTCGGCGCGCTACCCGATCGTGGAACTCCTCGGCGGCGCGCTCGCCGCGCTCGCGATCTGGCGGTTCGGCGCGACCTGGCAGGCTGCGGCGGCATGCGTGTTCCTGTGGACGCTCGTCGCGCTGACCTTCATCGACTTCGACACCCAGTACCTGCCCGACAACCTGACGCTGCCGCTCCTGTGGGCGGGACTCGCCGCCAACCTGTTTCACCTCTTCACGCCGCTCGCCGACGCGGTGATCGGCGCCATCGCCGGCTATCTCGTCCTGTGGCTCGTCTACTGGGCGTTCAAGCTGATCCGCAACAAGGAAGGGATGGGCCACGGCGACTTCAAGCTCCTCGCTGCGCTCGGCGCCTGGCTCGGCTGGCAGGTGCTGCCGGTCATCATCGTGCTCTCGTGCGTCGCCGGAGCGGCGATCGGCATCAGTCTGATGGTGTTCCGCGGCCGCGACCACAACCTGCCGATTGCCTTCGGGCCGTTCCTCGCCATCGCCGGTGCGGTCGCGCTGTTCTTCGGCCAGGCGCTGGCGCAGGTCTATCTGCCGTGACGGTGCCGCTCGCCGTCGGGCTCACCGGCGGCATCGGCAGCGGCAAGTCCGTCGTCGCGGAGGCGTTCGCGAAGCGCGGCGTCCCGATCGTCGACGCCGATGCGCTCGCGCACGAGCTCTCGCGGCCGGGTGAGGCCGGCTACCGCGCGATCGTCGAGCGCTTCGGATCCGCCTTCGTCGGCGCCTCGGGCGAGCTCGACCGGGTAGCGCTTCGCCGGCGCGCCTTCGGCGACGAGAGAGCGCGGCATGAGCTCGAGGCCCTGCTCCATCCGCTGATCCGCGCGCGCGCCGAGCGCGAGGTCGCGCGCTGGACGGCACCCTACGGCATCGTCGTCGTGCCGCTCCTCCTCGAGCGCGGCGGCCTGCGCGAGCGCATCGCGCGCGTGCTGGTCGTCGACTGCAGTGAGGACGAGCAGGTGAAGAGGGTGCGTATGCGCAGCGGCCTCACCGAAGCCGAGGTGCGCGCGATCATGGCGACGCAGCTTTCGCGCGCCGCGCGCCTCGAGGCCGCCGACGACGTCATCGACAACACGGGCCCGCCCGGCCGGATCGCTCCCCAGGTCGAGGGGCTCGACCTGCGCTACCGCATCCTCGCGCGCGGGTCGACGTGAAGCGCGCGGGAACGCGTGAACGATGCAGGCGAATGGGGCAGAATGACGGCCTGACCCGTCCTGCCCGATCGTGATCCGCTACGAGCACCCGTTGAACGAGCGCATCCGCACGCTGATGCGCCTCGAGGACCTGTTCGCGCGGACGCACTTCTTCGCCAGCCGCGACGATCCGCACGAGCACCACGCGGCGCTCGTGTCGCTGTTCGAGATCACCGATGTCGCGGCGCGCGCGGACCTCAAGGCCGACCTGCTGCAGGAGCTCGAGCGCCAGAAGCAGGTGCTGCTGCCGCTCCGGGACAACGCGCAGATCGACTCGCAGCGCCTTGCGCGCCTCCTAGCGGAGATCGACGTGGTGAGCACCGGGCTGCTCGCGCAGGCCGGCAAGGTCGGCACGCACCTTCGCGAGAGCGAATGGCTGATGGCGGTGAAGCAGCGCGCGGCGATCCCCGGCGGCGTGTCCGAGTTCGACCTTCCCGCCTACCATCACTGGCTGAACCGCACGGCGGCGGCGAGGCACGGCGACCTCGCCCTGTGGATGGAGCCCTTCGAGCCGATCCGCACCGGCGGCGCGATCGTGCTGCACCTCCTGCGCGAGAACGCCCGCACGAGCCGCCACGTCGCCTACCACGGCGTGTTCCAGCTCATGCTGACGACGACCAAGGTCGCGCAGCTCCTGCGCCTATCGGTCGACAGCGACCTGCCCTGCGTGCCCGAGATCAGCGCCAACAAGTACGCGCTCAACATCCGCTTCATCGGTGTGTCGGGAATGAACCGCGGCAACGTCGTCGACGACGACGTCGCGTTCGAGCTCGCGTTCTGCAACCTCTGAGCGCACGCGTCATCGCCCACCTCGACATGGACGCGTTCTACGCGTCGGTCGAGCTCCTTCGCTATCCCGAGCTCGCGGGGTTGCCGGTGGTGATCGGCGGCGGTGCGCATCGGCCAGTCGAGCGGACTGATCCGGTGACCGGGGCAGTCCATCGCTCGTTCGCGACGCTCGAGCGCTACGCCGGACGCGGTGTTGCGACGACGGCGACCTACGAGGCGCGCGCGCTCGGCGTCCACTCCGCGATGGGTCTCATGAAGGCCGCGGCACTCGCCCCGCACGCGATCCTCCTCCCGGTCGATTTCGACGCCTACCGGAAGATGTCGCGCAGGTTCAAGGACGCCGTGCGCGCGCTCGCGCCGAAGATCGAGGATCGCGGCATCGACGAGATCTACATCGACCTCACGGATCTCATACCCGCAGATGCTGGAAGCGACGCTGTACGCGCGCTCGGGAAGTCGATCAAGGACGCCGTGCGTGCGGCGACCGGACTTGGCTGCTCGATCGGCATCGCATCCAACAAGCTCCTCGCGAAGATCGCCTCCGATCTCGACAAGCCCGACGGTCTCACGCTGATCGGCGAGGGCGACCTCGAGCGCCGCATCTGGCCGCTGCCTGCCCGGCGGATCAACGGCATCGGCCCCAGGTCTGCGGTACGCCTCGCCGACCTTCGCATTCACACGATCGCCGAACTTGCACGCGCCGACCCGCAGCTTCTCATCGAGCGCTTCGGCCGTTCGCACGGCGAATGGATGCACGCTGCGGCGCACGGCCGCGATTCGCGGCCCGTCGTCACGTCGAGCGAGCCACGGTCGATCAGCCGCGAGACGACCTTCGAGCGCGATCTCTCGGCGACGCGCGACCGCGCACAGCTTTCGGCGATCTTCACCGAGCTCTGCGAGGGTGTCGGCGACGACCTCAGGCGCAAGGGCTACGCCGGGCGCACGATCGGCCTCAAGCTTCGCTACGACAACTTCCACACGGTGACCCGCGACGTGACGCTCGCCGCGCCGACGCAGGACCCCTCGGCGATCCGGCGCGCCGCGGGAAGCTGCCTGAAGCGCGTCGCGCTCGAGCGGCGCATTCGACTGCTCGGCGTTCGCGTCGGCGGGCTCGTTCCGGCGGCGTTGGCCGCCATGACCGCCGCCGAGCCCGTGTCGCTCACCGGATCGCTGTTCGATTTCGGATGAGCGGGAAACCTGCCAGTCCTCCGCGACTCGTGCGCTGCCCGCAGTGCGGGAAGCCGGTGGCGTGGACCGTTGAATCGAAGTGGCGCCCGTTCTGCTCCGAGCGCTGCAAGACGCTCGATCTCGGAGCGTGGCTCTCCGAGCGTTACCGTGTCCCGGCCGACGAGGCGCCCGGCGAGTCGCCGCCCGATACGCCTTCGGGCGAGCCCGGCCGCGACGACCGGTGAATCGACTTACTGGGAGGGGCCGGAGTGAGGCGGCCGCGCTCTGCACCGGCCGCATCAGCTCGTACTGGGCGGGGCCGGAGTGCGGCGGCCGCGCTCTGC
>JAFEDF010000144.1 GCA_018241785.1 Pseudomonadota bacterium
AAGGTGCGCCGCGATGCGGCGTTGACGAGCGCGCGCGCCTTCTCGATCACTTCGGACGCGCGCACGCCGACAGGTCCGATGCCGCCGGCAACCAGCGCGTCGGCTGCTGCGCCATGCAGGCACACGGCGATGCGCGCGGCGTCGGGTGCAGGGACGCGCTGCGCGAGCAGCGCGCCGAGCATTCCTGAGAGGACGTCGCCCGACCCGGCGGTCGAGAGGGCCGGATTGCCGGTTGCGTTGATGTCGAAGGCGCCGCCCGGATACGCGACGACGCTCCCTGCACCCTTCAGGACCGCGGTCGCGCGGAAGCGCTCGGCGAGCGTCGTTGCCGCCGCGACGCGATCGGCCTGAACCGCTGCCGTGTCGCAGCGGAGCAGGCGCGCGGCTTCGGCCGGGTGCGGCGTCAGGATCGTGGCGGCGCCGCGCCGAGCGATAGCCGCTGCGAGGCTTTCGTCCGCCGCGCCGGGACCATCGCCGCGCGCCCCCGCGGCAACCAGGTTGAGGGCGTCGGCGTCGAGCACCAGCGCGATCTCGCGCGCGACGGCGGCCGCGAGCACCGCGCCCGCGCGCGCGCTTCGCCCGAGCCCCGGACCGACGACCTGCGCCTGCGTGGCATCGATCCGCCGTTCGCCCATCATCAGTTCGGGGGTCGCAGGATCGAACGCCGGGCCGTCCTGGGCGATCAATTCGACCGCCACGCGTCCCGCGCCGAGCGCGAGCGCCGCGCGCGCGGCGAGGAACGCCGCCCCGACCATACCTTCGGCGCCGCCGGTGACGACGACGGTGCCGAAGGTTCCCTTGTGCGTCGCGCGGCGGCGCCGCTCGAGCACTTCGGGGAGCTCGGCCGCGACGTCGACCCAGGTGAGACGGGCGCCTGCGCGCGCCAAGGCGACATCGTCGAGGCCGAGGCCGTGCACCGAGATCGCGCCGCAGTGATCGGGTCCGTCGCCGGTGAGCAGTCCCGGCTTCAGCGCGATGAACGTGGCCGTGCGCGTTGCGACGATGGCTGGCCCATGCGCGACGCCGGTCGCCGCGTCGAGGCCGCTCGGGACGTCGAGGGCGAGGATCCGCGAGCCGCTCGCATTGGCCCAGGCAACCCACGATGCCCAGGGCTCGGCGATCGGTCGCGCGAGGCCGATCCCGAACAATCCATCGACGATGAGCGCTGGCGGCTCGGCAGACGGTGCGCCGACCTCGCGCACGCCCGCCGCGCGCATCGCCGCCCACGCGGCGGCCGCGTCGGTAGAAGGCGCCGATGCCGACGGGCGTCCGACCACCTCGACGATCTGCCCCGCCTCGTGCAGGCATCGCGCGACGACGCACGCGTCGCCGCCGTTGTTGCCCGGTCCGGCGAGCACGACGACGCGCCCGCGTCCGGCGATCATCGCGTCCGCGATTCCCGCGGCAGCGCGTCCGGCGCGCTCCATCAGCGGCAATGCGGCATGACGGCGCTCGAGCGCGCGCAGCGCGTCGATCGTCAGGATGGCTCGAGCGCCCGGGCGGTCGTCGTCGGCGATTCCGGGCAGCACGCGGGCGGCAGTCGAGGTCATTCGGGGTTCGCTGCCAGGAAGCTTACGCCGCTTCCCTGCCGCAGGAGGAGGCCGCGCCGGCGCCGGCACTCCGCTCGGGGTCCCGGGGACGGCGGCTTGGACTTTCATCGTGCGGGCCCGTAGAATCCGTCCCCTGTAGGGACGCGGATCCGCCAAGGCGGGCCGTGACGATCGCCCGCGCAGGCGGGCCGACACTATCGACAACTCTGCTTTTGCCCGAGGAGTGAACCGCATGCATATCCGCAAGCTTCCGCTGCTCATCGCAGCGCTCGCATTCGTCGCCGCCCCGGCCATTGCCCAGGAGCTCACCGGGACGCTGAAGAAGGTCAAGGACACCGGAACGATCACGATCGGCTACCGCGACGCCTCGATCCCGTTCTCCTATCTCGACGAGAACCAGAAGCCGATCGGCTACGCGATGGACATCTGCTACAAGGTCGTCGACGCGGTCAAGGCGAAGCTCAACATGCCCAACATCAAGGTCGCGCTGAACCCGGTCACGTCGTCGACGCGGATCCCGCTGATGGCGAACGGGACGATCGACCTCGAGTGCGGGTCGACGACCAACAACGCCGAGCGCAAGAAGCAGGTCGATTTCGGGATGACCTACTTCGTGATCAAGTACCGCTGGGTGTCGAAGGCGTCCGACCACATGGACACGATCGACAGCCTGAAGGGCCAGACGGTCGTGTCGACGGCCGGCACGACCGACATCAAGGCGCTGAACGAGCTCAACACGTCGAGGAACATGGGCATGACGGTGCTGTCGGCCAACGACCACCCGGCCGCGTTCCTGATGGTCGAGACGGGGCGCGCGAAGGCGTTCCTGATGGACGACATCCTGCTCTCGGGCCTCGTCGCGAACTCGAAGAACCCGAAGGAATTCCACATCTCGAAGGACAGCCTCGGGCTCGAGCCGTACAGCCTGATGCTCCGCCGGGACGACCCCGAGTTCAAGAAGGTCGTCGACGATGAGATGACCAAGCTCTACAAGAGCGGCGAGATCGAGAAGATCTATCACAAGTGGTTCCTGAGCAAGATCCCGCCGAAGGGAATCAACCTCGATGTGCCGATCTCGGACGCGCTGAAGAAGGTGTTCGCGAATCCGACCGATTCGCCTGACCCGAAGGTCTACGAGTGACGCTCTCGCGCGTCGATCCTGGGCGCGCGGGGTGATGGAGGACGACGGGGGGCGAAGGTGCCCCCCGTCGCGCATTGGCGCATCAGTGCGGTGGCGAGCGTGATTGCCGCCGGACGCGGGGGGTGACCCGTGAACTACCACTGGAACTGGAAGATCTTCTGGGACCTGACTCCGGAGGGCAGCGGCACCTACCTGCACACGCTCCTCGTCGGCCTCATGTGGACCCTCGCCACGGCGCTCGCGGCATGGGTGATCGCGCTGGCGCTCGGCGCGGTGATCGGCGTGCTCAGGACCGCGCCGCGCAAGTGGGCCGAGCGCTTCTGCAACGGCTACGTCGAGCTCTTCCGCAACATTCCGCTGCTCGTGCAGATGTTCCTTTGGTTCTTCGTGCTGCCTGAACTGCTGCCGAAGCACCTCGGCGACGCGATCAAGCAGATGCCGCCGCCGTGGGCGTCGTACGTCCCTGCGGTGCTCTGCCTCGGCTTCTTCACGTCGGCGCGCGTCGCCGAGCAGGTTCGTGCGGGCATCCAGGCGCTGCCGCGCGGCCAGCGGATGGCCGGCACCGCCCTCGGACTCACGCTGCCGCAGACGTACCGCTACGTGATCCTGCCGATGACCTTTCGCATCATCCTGCCTCCGCTGACCTCCGAGTTCCTCAACATCATCAAGAACTCGTCGGTGGCGCTCACCATCGGCGTCATCGAGCTGACCGCGGCGGCGCGTGCGATGCAGGAGTTCAGCTTCCAGGTCTTCGAAGCATTCACCGGAGCGACCGTCCTCTACATCCTCACCAACATCGTCGTCATCTACGGCATGCGCTGGGTCGAGCGGCGCCTCGCCATTCCCGGCTTCATCGGTCCGGCGATCCGGACCGGCGGCCACTGACGGCGGGCGGGCGCGGCGATGTTCGGGCAATTCGACTTCGGCGTCATCACGAGGAACCTCCCGTACCTGATCAAGGTCGGGATGATGTTCACGCTCGAGCTCACCGCCCTGGTGATCGTGCTCGGCATTGTCTTCGGCACGCTGCTCGCGATGATGCGCCTATCGAGCATCCGGGTGCTGTCGGCGTTCGCCACCGCCTACATCAACCTGATGCGTTCGGTGCCGCTCGTGCTGGTGATCTTCTGGTTCTACTTCCTCGTCCCGTACATCGGAGCGTGGATCATCCGGTCGCCGACCCCGGTGCGCGTCGGAGCGTTCCTGTCCTCGGTGATCACCTATTCGATGTTCGAGGCCGCGTACTACGCCGAGATCATGCGCGCCGGGATCCAGTCGATCCCGCGCGGGCAGGTATGGGCGGGCTACGCGCTCGGCCTCAATTACTGGCAGTCGATGGCGCGCATCGTGCTGCCGCAGGCATTCCGCAACATGGTGCCGATCCTGCTCACGCAGACGATCGTCATGTTCCAGGACACCTCGCTCGTCTACGTGCTGTCGATCACCGATTTCCTCGGCGCCGCGTCGAAGATCGCCGAGCGCGACGGGCGCTACGTCGAGCTCTACATCTTCGCGGCCGTCGTCTATTTCGTGATCTGCGTCATCATCTCGGTCCTCGTGCGCAGGCTGCAGCGGCGCATCGCGGTCATCCGCTGATTCGGCGCCGACCGCCGTCGAGCGCGCGCATCGGCCTGCCACCCATATCTGCCCGCATCTCAGACACGGAAAGACCTCTACATGGCGATGATCGAGATCAAGGACGTCTCCAAGTGGTACGGCAGCTTCCAGGTGCTGACCGACTGCACGACGAGCGTCGAGAAGGGCGAGGTGATCGTCGTCTGCGGGCCGTCGGGGTCGGGCAAGTCGACGCTGATCAAGACCGTGAACGCCCTCGAGCCGGTGCAGAAGGGCGACATCTTCGTCGACGGCGTCAAGGTCAACGACCCGAAGACCAATCTGCCGAAGCTGCGCGCGCGCGTCGGCATGGTGTTCCAGCATTTCGAGCTGTTCCCGCACCTCACCGTGCGCCAGAACCTCTCGCTCGCGCAGACGCTGGTCCTGGGGCGCGCGCAGCGCGAGGCCGACGAGCGCGGGCTCAGGTATCTCGACCGCGTCGGGCTCGCCTCGCACAAGGACAAGTTTCCCGGGCAGCTCTCGGGCGGACAGCAGCAGCGCGTCGCCATCGCGCGCGCACTCTCGATGGACCCGATCTGCATGCTCTTCGACGAGCCGACCTCGGCGCTCGACCCCGAGATGATCAACGAGGTGCTCGAGGTGATGCAGCAGCTCGCCACCGAGGGCATGACGATGATGGTGGTCACGCACGAGATGGGCTTTGCCAACCGCGTCGCCAATCGGGTGATCTTCATGGATGCCGGGCATATCGTCGAGGACGCGCCGAAAGCCGAGTTCTTCGGCAAGCCGCGCTCGGAGCGCGCACAGCAGTTTCTCGCCAAGATCCTGCACCACTGACCCGCCGCCGCGCGCCGCGCGTGCGGCGGCTCGCGCTGCGTCGCCGCGGAGGTTCGCGGCGCCACCGTATAATTCGCCTTTTCCGCGGCTGTCGCCGATGTCCGAGTTTCTCGCGTTGCAGGGCAGCGCAGCGCTGTCGCCGTTCCGCGCTGCAAGGCTCGCTTCCGCGATCGATGCCGCCCTGGGTACCCGGCGCTGCATCTCGATCGACGCACGCTACTGGCATTTCGTCGAACTGCGCTCGGCGCTCTCCCCCGCCGAGCGCGAGCGGCTCGGGCGGCTGCTCGACGACCGGCGCGACGGCGATGCGCGCTGGCGCGCGCCCGGGTGCCAAGGGCTGGACGGCGGGCGCGCGGTCGAGCGCGTCGTCGTGCCGCGGCCGGGGACGGTGTCGCCGTGGTCGTCGAAGGCGACCGACATCGCGCACATCTGCGGGCTCGGCGCCGTGGCGCGGATCGAGCGCGGCATCCGCTACGCGATCGGCCTCGCTGATCGCGGCAATGGCGACGCGGGCGACGATCGCGCCGGCGGCGCTCGCGTGGAGGCGGCGCGGACCGCGGACGCCGATGCGCCGCGCGCGGCGGCGCTCGACGCATTGCTCCACGATCGCATGATCGAGGCCGTCGTCGGTGGGGTCGACGACGCCCGCGCGCTGTTCGACCATATCGAGGCGCGGCCGATGCGGCCGATCGCGCTGCGGTCCGGGGGGCGCGCCGCGCTCGTCGCTGCGAACCGTGAGCTCGGGCTCGCGCTGAGTGCCGCCGAGATCGACTACCTGGCGGCGGCGTTCGCGGCGCTCGGCCGCGATCCGACCGACGTCGAGCTCACGATGTTCGCGCAGGCGAACTCCGAGCATTGCCGCCACAAGATCTTCAACGCCGCGTGGCGCATCGACGGTCGCGACGAGCGCGACAGCCTGTTCGCGATGATTCGCGCCACGCACGCCGCCCATCCGCAGGGAACCCTCGTCGCCTACGCCGACAATGCGGCCGTCATCGAAGGGTCGGCGGCTCGCCGCCTCGATGCCGGGGACGACGGCCGCTATCGCCACGTGCTCGAGCCGCTGCACATCGTGATGAAGGTCGAGACGCACAACCACCCGACGGCGATCGCGCCGTTTCCCGGAGCGGCGACCGGCGCGGGCGGCGAGATCCGCGACGAGGGTGCGACGGGACGCGGGGCGAAGCCGAAGGCGGGGCTCGTCGGGTACACGGTGTCCGACCTGCGCATCCCCAGCCTGCCGCAGCCGTGGGAGTCCACCGGCAAGGCGCAGGCCGGCAAGCCCGGCCGGATCGCCTCGGCGCTCGACATCATGCTCGAAGGTCCGATCGGTGCCGCGGCCTACAACAACGAGTTCGGGCGGCCGAACCTCGCCGGCTACTTCCGCACGTTCGAGCAGCAGGTCGGCGGGGCGTGGCGCGGTTATCACAAGCCGATCATGCTCGCCGGCGGCCTCGGCAGCATCGCGTCCGCGCAGGTGACGAAGCTACCCCTCGCCGGCGGCATGCTGCTCGTGCAACTCGGCGGTCCGGGGCTGCCGATCGGCATGGGGGGCGGGGCAGCGTCGTCGATGGCGACCGGCGCGAACACCGCCGACCTCGATTTCGACTCAGTCCAGCGCGGCAACGCCGAGATCGAGCGCCGCGCGCAGGAGGTCATCGACCGCTGCTGGCAGCTTGGTGCGGCGAACCCGATCGTTTCGATCCACGACGTCGGCGCGGGAGGCCTGTCGAACGCGCTTCCCGAGCTCGTTCACGGGGGCGGCGCCGGTGCGAGCGTGAACCTGCGCCGCATCCCGACCGAGGACCCCGGCATGAGCCCGCGCGAGATCTGGTGCAACGAGGCGCAGGAGCGCTACGTGCTTGCGGTCGCGGCCGCCGACCTCGAACGCTTCGATGCGATCTGCCGGCGCGAGCGCTGTCCCTACGCGGTCGTCGGCGAAGCGCGTGCCGATGGCCGCCTGCGCGTCGACGATCCGCGGTTTCACGACGTGCCGGTCGACGTTCCCCTCGACGTCATCCTCGGCGGACCGCCGAGGATGCTGCGTGAGGCCGGACGCACCGCGCGCGCGCCGCCCGCCCTCGACCTCGCAGGAATCGAAGTGCGCGAAGCGGCGTATCGCGTGCTGAACCTCCCGGCAGTCGCGGACAAGACGTTCCTCGTCACCATCGCCGACCGCACGGTCGGCGGGCTTTGCGCGCGCGACCCGATGGTCGGACCGTGGCAGGTTCCCGTCGCGGACGCCGCCGTTACGCTCGACGATTTCGAAGGTTTCACGGGCGAGGCGATGGCGATCGGCGAGCGTACGCCGCTCGCGCTGATCGACGCGCCGGCATCGGGGCGCATGGCGGTGACCGAGGCGATCACCAACCTCGCCGGCGTCGCCATCGGCAGGCTCGGCGACGTCAAGCTCTCCGCCAACTGGATGGCTGCGGCGGGCGATCCCGGCGAGGATGCCACGCTCTTCGACACCGTGCGCGCCGTGGCGCTCGACTTCTGCGTTCCACTCGGGCTCGCGATCCCGGTCGGCAAGGATTCGCTGTCGATGCGAACCGCGTGGGAAGACGCGGGCGCCCGGAGGTCGGTGACCTCGCCGGTGTCGCTCATCGTGTCGGCGTTCGCCCCGGTCGCCGACGCGCGCAGGTGCCTGACGCCGCTGCTGCGCTCCGACTGCGGCGATACCGTGCTCGTCCACCTCGATCTCGCCGGCGGACATCGCAGGCTCGGCGCATCGGCGCTCGCGCAGGTCTACCGGCAGCTCGGCGACAGCGGGCCCGATCTCGACGATCCCGCGCGGCTCGCAGCGTTCTTCGCGCTCGTGCAGGCGCTCCACGCCGAAGATCTCCTTCTCGCCTATCACGATGTGAGCGACGGCGGCATCTTCGTCACGCTGTGCGAGATGGCCTTTGCATCGCGCTGCGGTCTCGGCGTCGAGCTTCCGGCGGCGGCGGACGCCGGCCCGCTTGCCGCGCTCTTCGCCGAGGAGCCGGGCGCCGTGGTGCAGGTCCGCGCGAGCGATGCCGCCGCGCTGCTCGCGCGCGCGCGGGCAGCGGGCGTCGCTGCGCACGCGATCGGATCGCCTTCCCCCGGCGAGCGCATCCGCATCCGGCACGCCGGTGCGGCGGTTCTCGACGAGTCGCGCGCCGAGTTGCACCGCGCGTGGTCGTCGACGACCCACGCGATGCAGAAGCTGCGCGACCATCCCGACGCCGCCGATGCCGAGCGCGCCCGGATCGGCGACCGCGGCGATCCCGGCCTTGCTCCGCGCCTCGCCTTCGACCCCGAGGACGACGTCGCGGCGCCGTTCGTCGCGCGCGGCGCGCGGCCGCGGATCGCGATCCTGCGCGAGCAGGGCGTCAACGGCCACGTCGAAATGGCGGCCGCGTTCACCCGCGCGGGCTTCGACGCGTACGACGTGCACATGAGCGACCTCGCCACGGGACGGCACACGCTCGGCGAGTTCCGCGGCTTTGCGGCGTGCGGCGGCTTTTCGTACGGCGACGTGCTGGGTGCCGGCGAGGGCTGGGCGAAGTCGATCGTGTTCAACGCCCGCCTGCGCGAGATGTTCGCGGAGTTCTTCGCGCGCGACGGAACTTTCGCGCTCGGTGTCTGCAACGGCTGCCAGATGATGAGCAGCCTGCGCGAGATCGTTCCCGGAGCTGCGCAGTGGCCGCGCTTCGCGCGCAATCGCTCCGAGCAGTTCGAGGCGAGGCTCGTGCAGGTCGAGGTGCTGCCGAGCGCCTCGCTCTTCTTCGACGGCATGGCGGGGAGCGTGCTCCCGGTCGTGGTTTCGCACGGCGAGGGCCGCGCGGAGTTCCGTTCCGCTGCCGAGATGACCGCGGCGGGCCCGCAGGTCGCGCTGCGGCTCGTCGATCACCACGGCCGCGCGACCGAGACCTATCCCTACAATCCGAGCGGTTCGCCCGGAGGGATCACCGGGCTCACGACCCCCGATGGCCGCTTCACGGTTCTGATGCCGCATCCCGAGCGCGCCTGGCGGACGGTGCAGTGCTCGTGGCACCCGTCGGAGTGGGGCGAGCGCTCGCCGTGGTACCGGATGTTCGCGAACGCGCGGCGCTACGTCGGATGAGCCGCCGCGGCGGCAGTTCCCGCCCGGGCCCCCGGGCGTCGCGCTGGCACGTGGATTTGGTTAGGATGCGCCGATGAAGCTCACTGTCTATTCGATCGACGGCGTGACGCCGGTCGTCGATCCGCGCGCCTACGTTCACCCGTCCGCCGTGCTGATCGGCGATGTGATCGTGGGTGCCGGGTGCTACATCGGGCCCTGCGCGTCGCTGCGCGGCGATTTCGGACGCATCGTGGTGAAGGATGGGGCGAACCTGCAGGACTGCTGCGTGATGCACGGCTTCCCCGGGACCGACACGGTCGTCGAGGAGGACGGGCACATCGGCCACGGGGCGATCCTTCACGGCTGCGTCGTCGGAAAGAACGCGCTCGTCGGCATGAATGCCGTCGTCAACGACAGCGCGTCGATCGGCGAGGCGGCAATCGTTGCGGCGATGGCGTTCGTCAAGGCGAGGATGGTGGTGCCGCCGCGGGTGCTGGTCGCCGGCATGCCGGCGCGCGTCGTGCGCGACCTGACCGAGCAGGAGCTCGGCTGGAAGGCCGAGGGCACGCAGAGCTACCAGGAGCTGACGCGCCGCAGCCTCGCTTCGATGAAGGCGACTGCGCCGCTCACCGCCGTCGAAGCCGATCGCCGCCGGCTCGAGCTTCCCGAGCTCCTGCCGCTCTCCGCGGTGAAGGCGCGGCCGCGCTGATTCGGCCGCGCCGGGTCAGAACCCTGCCGCCTGCCCGTCGCGACGCCAGTCCGATGCGGCGACGCATCCCGCGTCGCCGGCGCGCATGACGACCTGTCCGGCTCCGAAATCCATGTAGGTGTCGGGCACGGCATCGAGCGCGTGCCCCAGCGCGGCGAGCCCGCTGCGCAACTCGCTCGATGCGCCTGCCTCGAGCTCGATCGACTGGTCGGCATTGACCTTCCAGCGCGGCGCATCGAGCGCGGCCTGCGGATTCATCGAATGATCGAGCATCCGTGCGACGATCTGCACGTGTCCGGGTGGCTGGATCGGCCCGCCCATCACGCCGAAGGCCATCAACGGCTGCGCGTTGCGCGTGGCGAAGCCGGGAATGATCGTGTGGTACGGGCGCCTGCCGCCGGCCACCTGGTTCGGATGGCCGCGCTCGAGGGTGAAGCCCGCTCCGCGATTCTGCAGGCTGATGCCGGTGCCGGGGACGACGACCCCCGACCCGAAACCCATGTAGTTCGACTGGATCAGCGAAACCAGCATGCCGCCCGAATCGGCCGCCGCGAGGTAGACGGTTCCACCCTTCGGCGGCTCGCCCGGTCCGAAGCGCTGCGCGCGCTTCGGGTCGATCTGCCGCGCGCGCCGCGCGAGGTAGTCGCGGTCGATAAGCGACGCAGGTGGAAACGGCATCGAGCGCACGTCGGCGACGAACCGCTGGGCATCGGCGAAGGCGAGCTTCATCGCCTCGATCTGCAGGTGCTGGCTCGCAACCGAATCGGGGGGAAGCGAGGCGAGGTCGAACGATTCCAGCATGCCGAGCGCCATCAGCGCAGCGATCCCCTGGCCGTTCGGGGGGATCTCGTGGATCGTCGTGCCGCGATAGTCGACGCTGACCGGGGTCACCCAGTCGACGGCGTGCCCGGAGAAATCGGCGTGGGTGTGCGCGCCACCGTGGGCCTGCGCGTGTGCGACCATCGCATCGGCGAGGCGGCCGCGATAGAACGCCTCACCTTTCGATTCGGCGATTGCCGCCAGCGTGGCGGCGAGCGCCGCCGAGGCAAAGCGCTCGCCGGGCTGCGGCGCGCGACCGCGCGGGAGGAAGTGGTCCTGCCAGCCGAGGTCCTGCGGCATCACCGGAACCGCAAGCCCCCATTTGTGCGCGACGACCGGCGAGACGGCGAAGCCGTCGCGCGCGTAGCGAATGGCCGGCTCGAACAGATCGGCGAACGGCAGCTTGCCGTAGCGCTGCGACAGCGCGACCCAGCCCGAGACGGCGCCGGGAATCGTGACGGTGTCCCACCCTCGCTGCGGCATCGCATCGCGGCTTGCGAAGCGCGCGGGCGACCATTGGGCGGGTGCGCAGCCGGACGCATTGAGCCCGACGATGCGCTCGCCATCCCACAGGATCGCGAAGAGATCCGATCCGATGCCGTTGCTGCACGGCTCGACGACGGCCAGCGCAATCGCCGTCGCCAGCGCCGCGTCGACGGCGTTGCCGCCTCGCGCGAGCATCGCGATGCCGGCCTGCGTCGCCAGTGGCTGCGACGTCGCGACGACGTTGTCCGCCAGGATCGGCTGGCGCCGCGAGGGGTAGGGAAGCGACCAGTCCATGCGGGAGCGGGGCAGAGGGGCCGGCCGCCATCGCTGCGCGGCGTTCGGCCCCGGTTGCGCTAGACGCCGTTCTTCAGGCGCAGGTCGGCAACGTGCTTCTCGATCCACGCGCCGCGCGCATGCTCCTCGAGTTGCGGCTTCACTTCCTCGTAAGGCGGGAACTTGGCGTCGCGGACGTCCTGGACCTCGATCACGTGCCAGCCGAATTGGGTGTGCACGGGCTCGGCGCTGAACTTGCCCTTCGGCGTCGTCTTGATCGCATCGCCGAACGGCTTCACGAAATTGGCCGGAGAGTTCCAGCCGAGCTCGCCGCCCTTGTCCTTCGATCCCGGGTCCTTCGAGCGCGCCTTCGCGAGGTCGCTGAACTTGGCGCCCTTCTGCAGTTCGGCGATGATTTCCTTCGCGTCGGATTCCTTGTCGACGAGGATGTGGCGGACCTCGTACTCCTTGTCGCCGCGCTGCGCCTTGATTTCGTCGTATTCCTTGTGCAGGTCGGCCTCGGGGACCGGATTCTTCTTCAGCCAATCGCCGATGTACGCGTTGGCGAGGGCGCTGTCGGTGGTGAGCTCGACCTGCGTCTTGACCTCGGGCGACTTGTCGAGGCCTGCCTTCTTCGCTTCGCGCGCGAGCAGCACGACGGTATTGAGCTTGTTGCGCAGCGCCTCGCGCAGTTCGGGCGAATCCTTGGCGCCCTGCCCGATCTGCTGCTGCAGCACCATGTCGAACTGCCCCTGCGTGTAGAGGGTCTTGGCGGGCGCCGCCGGCACCGCAGACGCCGACGGCTTCGCGGCGGGCGCCTTGGCGGGTGCGGCGGCCGTGCCCTGCGCGAGCGCACCGCCGGAGGCGAAGGCAGCCGAAGCTGCGAGGACGATCAACGTGCGTTTCATGTTGCGGATCCTTTCGTCATGGAGAGGCTTCACCGGGCGCGAGAGCATGGATGGCCAGCGCGTGCACCGGATGGGGGATGAGGTCGCCGACGCGATCGAGAATCGCACGATGGCGGGCGAGCTGCGGCAGTCCGCGGAACTGCTCGGACACGATGGTCAGCGAAAAGTGCCCGCCTCCGCCGGCCGCGCCGGCGTGGCCGGCGTGCGCCGCGCTGTCGTCGCGAATTTCGAGCACGAGCGGCGCGAATGGGGCAAGGCGAGCCTCGAGCGTCGCCGCGGTTCCGGCATGACTCACCGGGTGCGCTCCGCGGGCTCGATCACGTGGCGGGCGAGGAAGAGCGCCTGGAGCAGGCCGAACACGAGGAACAGGCCGATGCCGCCCCAGACCTTGAAATTGACCCAGGTGGCGGTGGGGAAATGGAAGGCGATGTACCAGTTGGCGAACGCCATCGCGGCGAAGAACGCCGTCCACGACCACGTCACCCGCGTCCAGATCGGCGGCGGGAGCTGCACGTCCTTCATCAGGTGCGAGAGCAGGTCGCGGCGCCAGATGAGCTTGCCGCCGGCGAGGATCGCGCCGAAGGCGAGGTAGAGCACGGTCGGCTTCCACTTGATGAACGCTTCGTCCCGGAGAAGAAGCGTGGCGCCGCCGAACACGACGATGATCGCGAGCGAGATCCAGTGCACCGGCGACACCGTGCCGCGGAAGTGGAACCAGGCGATCTGGACGACCGATGCGCCGATGGCGACGGCCGTCGCGACCCAGATTCCCTGCCACTTGAACGCGACGAAGAAGAGGAGGAGCGGGAAGAAATCCGCGAGAAGGCGCATAAACGATCGATCATACCACGCGTGAAAGCCGCGCCGTGCCCTCGACCCGGCGCCAGTCGAACGCGGGCCCCGGATCGGTCTTGCGCCCGGGCGCAATGTCGCTGTGCCCGGCGATCGCCCTGATCGGATAGCGCCGGCGCAGCGCGCGCAGCAGAGCCGCCAGAACGCGGTATTGCGCGTCGGCGTAAGGAAGGACGTCGGTGCCTTCGAGCTCGATCCCGATCGAGAAATCGTTGCAGCGAACGCGCCCGCGCCAGGACGACTCCCCGGCGTGCCACGCGCGCAAGCTGCAGCGCACGAACTGCACCAATGCGCCGTCGCGGCGGATCAGGAAGTGCGCCGACACGCGAAGCGCGGCGATCCCGGCGAACGATGGATGCGCGCCGGCGTCGAGCCGGTTGGTGAACAGGCGCGCAATCGCGTCGCCGCCGAATTCGCCGGGCGGCAGCGAGATGCCGTGGATCACGGCGAGGACGATCGGCATCCCCTCGGGGCGGGAGTCGCAGTTCGGCGACGCGACCTGCGTGACCCCGGCGACCAGCCCGCCAGCATCGACGATCAGCCGGCGCCCACGCCGCGCGATCACGCCTGCGTCACGCGATGGGCAGCCGTTCGGCAGGGCAATCCGGACCGCCTGGCCGCGCTCATCGTGCTCCGGCAAGCTGTGATGGCGCGCCCGACCGAGCGCTTCGCTCGGCCTACGCCGGTGCACAGGCGCCGTGCATCACTTCGCCGGGCAAGCCGAGGTCTCGCCTGGGACCTTGCCGACGAGGCGCAGAAAGCTTGCGAACGGCCCCATGTTGCCCATCGCCTCGAGGCGCGGACCGTCGAAGCCCAGCCGGCGCAGCATCATCGCGGCCATGGGGCCGTAGTCGCCGCGGCCCATCTCGATCCAGCGCGTCGTCTCGGCATTCATGACGTAGTCGGCACCCGAATCGAGTTTGGCGGTCTCGGGCGCACCCCCGTATACGCACATCGCCTTTTCGTCCTTCAGCGCGATCCGCATCTCGGCGGTGGGTGTGTCGCCGCAATCGCTGCGATAGAGCTGCATCACCTTGAATCCGCGGCCCTTGTCGTTCTTCGCCCAGCCGCTTTCGGCGAGCTTGTCGGTGAGCACGGGATCGTCGTTCCAGGCCGCACAGGCGTCCTTTGCCCAGTCCGGGGACATCAGCACGGGCGCAGCAGCGGCTGGCGCGGCGAAAACGAGGGCGGTCAGGGCCGCCAACACTCGATTGCGCATGATTTCTCCGGACGAGGGTGGTGCGGTGCGACGCACGCGCGGCCCGGTAGACTGGCGTTACAGGGCAGCTTTGTCAATCGGCGGGAATGCAACTCGTTCCGACAGCCGCTCGTCCAATGCCGGCGTTCTCGCCAGAGCACGCTTGGCCGCAACGCACAGAGCCGGCTTCGCCGATCCTCCGTTGGCGGCGGAGCCGCCGCGGGCTGCGCTTTCGCGATCCCTCGCCGAAGCGTCCGGAGTCAAGCCTGCGCCGGCCTACTTGATCCCCAGCCGCTCCATCCGGTAGCGCATCGCGCGAAAGGTGATCCCGAGCAGCTTCGCCGCGGCGGTGCGGTTGAAGCGGGTCTTTTCGAGCGCCTCGTTGATCGCCGCGCGCTCGACCCTGTCGAGGTAGTCCTGCAGCGGCCATTTCTCGCCCGCCGGAATGGCGGCTTCCGTCTCCTCGGCAACCGGATTGAGGTGCAGATCTTCCGCGCTGATCCGCTGCGGGTCGGAGGCGAGCGAGAGTCCGCGCTCGAGGATGTTCTCGAGCTCGCGCACGTTGCCCGGAAACGGATAGCGCTCGAGCGCGGCGACCGCCTCCGGCTCGAGTGCTGCCGCATTCCCGCGCGCGAGCCGCGCGAGGATCGCGCCGGCGATCGGCGGGATGTCCTCGCGCATCTCGCGCAGGCTCGGCATCGCGAGCTCGATCACGTGCAGCCGGTAGTAGAGGTCCTGGCGGAACTCGCCGCTCTCGACGAGCGCTGCGAGGTTCTTGTGGGTCGCGCTGATCAGCCGCGCGTCGACCGGCTCCTCGGTCGTCGAACCCACCTTGCGCACCTTCTTCTCCTGAATCGCGCGCAGGAGCTTGACCTGCATCGCGAGCGGAAGGTCGGCGACCTCGTCGAGGAACAGCGTGCCGCCGTTGGCCGCCTGGAAGAACCCCTCGCGATCGGCCTCGGCGCCGGTGAAGGCGCCCTTGCGGTAGCCGAAGAACTCGCTCTCCATCAGGTTCTCGGGAATCGCTCCGCAGTTGACGGCGATGAACGGCTGCTCGGCACGCGGGCCCTTGAGGTGGATCATGCGGGCCGCGAGCTCCTTGCCGCTTCCCGATTCGCCGTTCACGAAAACCGGTGCCTGGCTCTTCGCGAGCTTGTCGATGAGGCCGCGCACCTGCTGCATGGCCGGCGAGTCGCCGAGGAGCTGGTAGCTTGCCGCCGGCTGCGGCTTCTCGGGGACCTTGAGCGCCTGCTTGACGAGCGCGCGCAGCTGCTCCAGCGCGACGGGCTTCGCGAGGTAGTCGAACGCGCCGGCCTTGAGCGCCGCGACCGCGTTCTCGGGGCGGCCGAACGCGGTGATCACCGCAACGGGAACGTCGAGCGACTTCTGCGTGATGTGCTCGACGACCTTGAGCCCTTCGCCGTCGGGAAGATTCCAGTCGGTGAGGCACAGGTCGAAGGGGCCGGAGTCGAGCAGCCGCAGCGCTTCGCCGACGGACTCGGCGCGGATCGTGTCGAGACCCATCCGCGACAGCGTGAGCTCGAGCAGCTCGAGAAGGTCGGGTTCGTCGTCGACGACCAGCACTTTGGGTTGACCGCGGATTCGACGTGACATGGAGGCCATCGCTGGGAGCAGAAGGGTGGGAAGGGGGCGGGCAGCGGCAACGTCGCCGAGCTATGCGCCTGCCGCGACGGCACGCATCGTCGCGCGCCTGAAGGTGATGCGAAACATCGCTCCCGGGCTCTTCGGCAGCAGGTCGAGCGTCGCGCCGTTGGCGTCGGCGAGCTCGCGCGCGATGTAGAGGCCGAGCCCGGTTCCGCCGGGGCGCGTCGTGAAGAACGGCTCGAAGATGTGCGCGCGGTTCTCCGCTGCGATGCCAGGGCCGTCGTCGGCGAGCTCGAAGATCACCGCGTCGCCGTTGTAGCCGGCACGCGCAGCGATTGCAATGCTGCCGTCGCGCTTCTGGCAGTGCTGCCACGCGTTGCGCACCAGGTTCCACGCGATCTGGGAAAGATGCCCGCGGTCGAACATGATCGCGAGCGAATCCTCGACGTCGATGCGGATCGCGCGCCGCGGAATCGCCTCGGCCTGCACGATCTCGTCGACGATCGTTTGCATGAATTCGGCGAGCCGCAGCGCCTCGGGCTGCTGGCGGTCGCGGCGGTTGAGCTGCAGCACCTCGCCGACGATGCGATCGATGCGGCGGGCGTTGTTGCGAATCATCCCGAGGAGCCTCGCGCCGCCCGGCGCGACGACGCCGTCCTCTTCGAGGAGCTGCGCCGCCTGGTTGATCGCCGACAGCGGATTGCGCACTTCGTGCGCGATCGACGCCGTCAGCCGGCCCATGGCGGCGAGCTTCATCTGCTGGGCCTCGTTCTGCGCGCGGCCGAGGTCCTCGAGGTAGATCAGCGTGCCGCCGTTCAGCCCCGACCCGATGCGCACGAGCCGCACGCGCAGGAGGCGCTGCGTCGCCTCGACCTTGAACGGAGGCAGCAGCTCGCCCTGATCCTCGTCCCAGCGCCGCCAGTAATCGTGCAGCGTCGCCGAGAACTCGGCGAGGCGCATGCCGCCGCGCATCCGTCCGAACCCGCCGAGCAGCCGCGTCACCTGCGCGTTGTGGCCGCGCACGACGCCATTGAGGTCGACCACCAGCACGCCGTCCTGCATGTCCTGGATGATCAGGCGGTTGACCTGCTCGAGGTTGGCGACGTCGATCCCGCGCTGCGTCGCGAGGTCCTCCGAAGCCTTCGTGTAGCGGCCGATCACCACCGCCGTGCCGACCATCGCGAAGTAGCCGATGCACACGAGCGCGGTCTGGAAGAGCTGCGGGCCGCCGATGTCGCCGCCGATCGCGTGCCAGCCGACGAGCAGGAGCAGCATCAGCGCGGCGAGCGCCGCGTGGAAGAACGCGACGCGCGTGCGCAGGAGCCATCCGCTCGCGGCGAGTTGCGGGAACAGCAGGATGGGAAGCGGCGCCCCGGTGCTGCCGCCGGCGATCATCGCGAGGCCGAGGAAGAAGATGTCGCCGGCGAGCAGTGCCAGCAGCGTCTGCGCGAGCGGGAGCGGCAGGCGCTCCTGCTGGATCCACCCGAATGCCGCGAGGCCGAAGATGAAGTAGAGCGATGCCGCGATGACGAACGAGCCCGGCGCGGTGACGTCGAAGCTGCGCAGGTCGAGAAGCAGCGCGAGTCCCAGCAGCAGCGCGCCGCTCGCGGCGCGGAACAGCCCGACGATCCACAGGATGCGCCGCGTCGAGCCGGTGATCGAGGCCGGCAGCGCAAGCGGGTCGCCGACTGCCGCCGCCGATGGGTGGTTCACCGCGGCGCTCACGCGGCGTCGCTCCGGCCGAGGCGCAGGCAGCGGGCGTCGCCGCAGGTGGGGCCGCGCGGGGTGGCGACCGCGTCGGCCCCGGGCACGAACACGCCGCAGCCGACACAGCGGACCATCGCGCCGCCGCCGCCGCCCCGGCGCGATCCAGCCCCCGTCGCCGCGCCGTTGCGCGAGCGGGCCTTGGCGGTGTTCACGAGCCGCAGCGCGAGCAGCGCTCCGAACGCGATGACGAGCCAGAAGATGATCCTTCCCATGGTCAGGGCCGCGCCGCGTCGGGAAGGACCTTGCCGGGGTTGAACACGCCGTGCGGGTCGAGCGCATCCTTGACGCGGCGCATCAGCTCGAGCTCGAGCGGGCTGCGATACCGCGCGAGGGCCTCGCGCTTCAGCTGGCCGATGCCGTGCTCGGCGCTGATCGTCCCGCCATGGGCATTGACCTCGTCGTAGACGATGCGGTTGATGTCCGCGGCACGATGCATCAGCGATTCGGCTGACGCGCCGGACGCGGCCGCGACGTTGTAGTGCAGGTTGCCGTCGCCGAGATGCCCGAAGACGACGAGGTGCGCCTCCGGGAAGGACATCGCGAGCGCACTGCCGCAGGAAGCGACGAATGCGGGGATCGCGGACGCCGGCAGCGCGATGTCGTGCTTGACGTTCGGCCCCTCGCGGCGCTGGGCTTCGCTGATGTTCTCGCGCAATGCCCAGAGCCGCTTCGCCTGCTCGCCGGAGGCGGCGACGGTCGCGTCGTCGGCAGCGTCCGCCGCGATCGCTTCGGCCAGCGCAGCTTCGACGTCGGCTGCGAGGGTGGTGGCGCCCGCTCCCGCATCGGCCTGGATCAGCGCGTACCAGGCGTGTCCAGGCAGCGGATCGGGAAGGTCCGGGTGGTGCTTGCGCGACAGCCCGAGTGCGACGTCGCTCATCAGTTCGAACCCGGTCAACCGGTCCCCCAGGGCTTCCTTCATCCGGGAGAGCAGGAGCACGGCCTGTGCCAGATCCGTGAGCGCGGCGAGCGCCGTTGCCCGGCTGTGCGCCGGCGCGACGAGGGTGAGCACCGCGGCGGTCACGATGCCGAGCGTGCCTTCGCTGCCGATGAACAGTTGCTTCAGGTCGTAGCCGGTGTTGTCCTTGCGCAGCGCCCGCAGCCCGTTCCAGACGCGCCCGTCGGCGAGCACCACTTCGAGCCCGAGCACCTGCGCGCGCGTGTTGCCGTAGCGCAGCACCGCGGTGCCGCCGGCGTTGGTTGCGATGTTGCCGCCGATCGTGCAGCTTCCCTCCGAGGCAAGCGACAACGGGAAGCGCAGTCCTGCCGCCGCGGCAGCCGCCTGTACCTCGGCGAGCGTCGCGCCTGCCTCGACGGTGACGGTTGCGTTGGCGGGATCGACCGAGCGGATGCGTCGCATGCGTGCGAGCGATACCACCACGCTGCCGCCGGAAGGGTCCGGCGTCGCCCCTCCGCAAAGCCCGGTGTTGCCGCCCTGGGCGACGACGGTGACGCCGGCGCCGGCACACGCGCGGACGACGGCCGCGACCTCGTCGGTGCCGTCCGGGCGCACCACCGCCAGCGCAGCGCCGTGGAAGCGGTTGCGCGCATCGACGAGATACGGAGCAGTGGCGTGCGCCTCGACGAGCAGATGGGCGTCGCCGACGATCGCGGCGAGGGTCTCGCGCAGAGTTGCGGCCGATGCGCCCATGGCGCAGGATATTAGCGCACGGCTTCCTCTGCGATGGGATGACGATGAGCGAGCATCAGGACAAACCCGCCCCCGGCGCGACTCCGTTCACCGCGGAGGATGCGATGGCGTTCATGCAGCGGATGTGGAATCCGTTCGCGATGCCGATGCCGGGATCGGCGCCGGCGCCGGCATCGACCGACGCACGGACGCCGGCAGCCGGCGCCTCGGCGTCGGCGACGGTGGAAGCGGCGGGGCGCCCCGACGCCGGCGCGGGATTCGGAGCGGCCGCGGCTGCGCTCCCCGGCATGCTGCCGTTCCCGAATCCGGCGGCGATGTTCGCGGCGCTCGATCCGGCCGAGGTCGAGCGCAAGATCGGCGAGCTCAAGGTGATCGAAGGCTGGCTCGCGATGAGCCTCAACCTGATGCAGATGAGCATCAAGACGCTCGAACTGCAGCTCGCCTCGCTCGAGGCGCTGCAGGGCGCACATGCGCCGGCGGCGCACAAGCGCGCCCGCCGCGCGCCCGGCGGCTGACGGGCGCCGCGGCTCAGGCGCCGAGCCAGGCGCGGCGAAGCGCGAGCTCGCGCGGCGACGGCGCTTCGCGAAGCGTGAGCCAGGCGGTGTCGAGCGGGGCGGCAGCGAGCTCGACGACCTGCGCCTGCAGCATCTCGTCGCGAAACGCCAGGACTTCGATGCGCTCGCCGGGCGAGCGCCGCATCGCCAGCGCGGCGAGCAACTCGGGCGTCGCCCTGACGCCGTCGAGGGCCACCAGCACGTCTCCAGGCGCGAGCCCGGCGCGCTCGGCGGGGCCGCCGCTGAACACGTGGCGCAGCGCGAGATCACGGTCGGCGCTCGCGCCGAACCAGCAGCGGGCGCTCGGTCCGGACGCTGCGCTGCCGCCCTTGTCCGCGACGCCGGTGGAGCTTCGCACGTGGAGCTCGATGCCGAACGCGCCGAAGAGCGCTGCGAGCGGCAGCTCCGCGGTGCCTTCGACATGACCCGCGAAGAACGACGCGAGCGAATGCCCGGCGAGCTCCTCGACGACGGTCCGAAAACCGTCCTCGGGCACGCCGCCGGTCGCGGGATCGCCGTAGCGCTGCCAGAGCGCGCGCATCACGTCATCGAGCGACGTGCGGCCGGCGGCGCGCAGCGTGAGGTCGAGCGCGAGCGCGACGAGCGAGCCCTTGAGGTAATAGCTGACGGCGGCGTTCGGAGTGTCGACGTCGGGGCGGTAGTGCTTGATCCAGGCATCGAAGCTCGCCTCGGCGAGCGACTGAACGTCGCGGCCCGGCGTGCGCAGAAGCGTCGTGATGCTCTTCGCGACGACGCCGAGGTAGCGCGATGCGTCGATCAGCCCGCAGCGCACGAGCGCGAGGTCGTCGTAGTACGACGTGACGCCCTCGAAGATCCAGAGCTGGCGCGTGTACGCCTCGCGCGCGAGGTCGTAGGGAACGAAAGCGGATGGCTTGATGCGCTTCACGTTCCACGCATGGAAGTATTCGTGGCTCGCGAGCCCGAGGAAGCGCAGGTAGCCGTCGTCGATCGGCGGTGCTGCGCCGGGGTCCGCCGCGGGGTCCGCCGCGGGCAGCTCGGCGCGCGAGCAGACGAGGCTCGCCGAGTTGCGATGCTCGAGACCGCCATGCCCGCGGTCGGTTGCGTGAACGAGGAAGAGATAGCGTTCGAACGGGGGTCTTGCGCCGGCGCCGTGGAAGAGCTCGATCTGCCACCGGCACACGCGTGCGAGGTCGGCGGCGAGTCGGCCGGTCCCGACGCGCGCAGCGCCGCTGATCGCGATTGCGTGCGGCACGCCGCCCGCTTCGAAGCCGGCGAGCTCGAAGCGCCCCATCTCGACCGGATGGTCGATGAGCTCGTCGTAATTCGCCGCGCGGTAGCGCCCGAAGCCGCGCGCGGTTCCGGCGCCGCCGGCAAGCGTGGTGGCGACTCGCCACTCCGCCGCGAGCGGGTCGCGCGGCGGCACGATGTCGAGCGTGCACGGTGCGGTCTCGAAGCCTTCGGCCCAGGGAAGCAGGCAGGCCCCGTTGAAGAAGCCGCGCGCGGCGTCGAGGTAGGCGCCGCGCACCGAGGCGTCGAATGCGAAGACCTCGGCGGTCACCGTCACGGGCCCGGGCGCGGCGGCGACGCGCCAGACGTCCTTCGTCTCCTTGATGATCGGCACGGCAGTACCGTTGCACTCGGCGCGGAAGGCGACCACGTGACGCGCGAATTCGCGGATGAGGTAGCTTCCCGGAATCCATGCCGGCAGGCGCAGCCTTTGCCCGGCCGGATCGGGCCGCGCGATCGTGCAGCGGACCTCGAAGCGGTGTGCGCGAAGGTCGATGGGCTCGACCCGGTAATGGATCGGGTCGGAGGGTGGGTTCGTCGCGGGGTGTGCGTCCGGGTCGCGGGAGCCGCCGGCGGAGGTTTCGCGGATCATCGAGGGCAGATCGGCGGCCTGTGGCGACGCGCCGTGTTAGCGTTCATCCTGGCGCCCCCGGCACGAATCGAACGTGCGACCCCATTCTTAGGAGGAATGTGCTCTATCCACTGAGCTACGGGGGCGGCGAGCGCCGATTCTATCCTCCCGGCGCGCACGCTCCGCCGGCGCTCCGGCAGTGATCGCGTGGTTGCGTCCCGGCGCGGCGTTTCCTCCGCCCGAACGCGCGCTCGCCACGCCGAACGGCCTTCTCGCCGCGAGCCGCGACGTCACACCCGAGCGGGTGATCGACGCGTACCGGCACGGCATCTTCCCCTGGTACAGCGAGGGCCAGCCGGTGCTGTGGTGGAGTCCCGACCCCAGGATGGTGCTCTACCCGGCGGAATTTCACCTCTCGCGTTCGCTCGCCCGCCGCATCCGCCGGGCCGAGTTCGATGTGCGCATCGACACCGCGTTCGACGCGGTGATCGGGGCCTGCGCGGCGACGCCGCGGGAGGGTGATGGCCCTGCCGGCACGTGGATCACGCCGGCGATGCAGGATGCCTACCGCGCGCTGCATCGCCTGGGCTACGCGCATTCGGTCGAGGCCTGGCAGGGCGGTGAACTCGTGGGCGGGCTCTACGGTCTCGCTCTGGGGCAGGTGTTCTTCGGCGAGTCGATGTTCGCACGCGTGACCGATGCCTCGAAAGTTGCGCTGGCGGCACTCGTGGGAACCGCTCGCCGGGGAGACATCGCGCTGATCGACTGTCAGCAGGAGACGCGGCATCTTGCATCGCTCGGTGCGCGGCCGATCCCGCGCGCGCGCTTTGCGCGCGCGCTCGTCCAGTTGATACACTCGAACGAAGCTCCCCGGGGCTGGATCCCGGGAACGCTACCGGAGCACGCGTGAGCAGGCTGAACGACCTTCCGCTGGCGACGCTGCAGTTCTACGCCACGGCGCCGTACCCGTGCAGCTACCTGCCGGATCGTGCGGCGCGCTCGCAGGTTGCGACGCCGAGCCACCTGATCGATTCGCGCGTCTACAGCGAACTCGTGCGCCTCGGCTTCCGGCGCAGCGGCGCGTTCACCTATCGGCCCTACTGCGATCACTGTCACGCCTGCGTCCCGGTGCGCGTTCCGGTCGCGCGCTTTGCTCCGAATCGCAGCCAGCGCCGCGCCCGGCGCAGGAATGCCGGCCTCGCCGCCGCGCGGCGTGAGCTCGTCTACGACCCCGCCCACTACGCGCTGTACCTCAGGTACCAGCGGTCGCGGCACCCCGGCGGCGGCATGGACCAGGACAGCCGCGAGCAGTACCAGCACTTCCTGCTGCACAGCAACGTCGCCACCGAGCTCTACGAGTTTCGCGACGGCCCGGTGCTGCGCGTCGTGAGCCTGGTCGACCGGCTCGCGGACGGCCTGTCTTCGGTCTATACGTTCTTCGACCCGGAGCCGGCGAGCGCCGGTTACGGCACGTCGAGCATCCTGTGGCAGATCGACCGCTGCCGCGATCTCGGACTCCCCTACCTCTACCTCGGGTACTGGATCAGCGAGAGTCCGAAAATGGCCTACAAGGCGAGTTTCCGGCCCATCGAGGGGCTCGTCGCCGGCCGCTGGACCACGCTCGCCTAGCTCGGCCGGGGCGCAATCCGTTGTGGTCAGCGGGGGCGTTGCCCGCGACGCATTGCGGTATGTACCGGCCGCATATATGTGGGCTACAAACTGGCCGAAACATCGATTGATCGCCTGCGCACTCAACTCGGAATTGGTTGCGCTCCAGCGGCTAACTCTCTGCATTCGCTTCCGATTGGCGAAAATGCAACGAAGCGACGGAGTTGCCTTCGGCAAGGATTCCTTTCCCGCTGCAACTTGATGTAGAGTACACGCGTGCCGCAGGGCGGCAATTGTTGCCGCTGGGCGTTCAAAGCACGGGGGTGGTGACGCTCCGCGTCATAAGCCGAACTCGCCGCTCCGGCCGATGTGTCGTAACGCGAGCTTTTCTTCGGGGGTGTTTCGATGAACGCAGTGACCGAATTTCCGACCGTCGCCAATACATCGCAACTGCGTCAGATCGAGGTCGAGTACGACGCCGATTCGTCGACGATGTACTGGTGGATGAAGCCCGCTCCGCGCCCCTCGTTCAATCTCGCATTCCTCGAAGAAACCGCGCGCTTCGAGCGCGCGCTCGAGCAGCACCAGGGCTGGATGCAACACCAGGGCAGCCAGTGCAGGGTCGAGTATGCGGTGTTCGGAAGCCGCGTTCCGGGAGTCTTCAATCTCGGCGGCGATCTCTCGATGTTCGTGCAGGCGATCCTGCGCCGCGACCGTGAATCGCTCACGCACTACGGCAATCTCTGCGTCGACAACATGTTCCGGCGCATCACCGGCTTTCGCTCGGACATCCAGACGTTCTCGCTCGTGCAGGGCAAGGCCTTCGGCGGCGGGTTCGAGTGCGCGCTGTCGAGCGACGTGTTCGTCGCCGAGCGCAGCGCGACGTTCTCGTTCCCCGAAGTGCTGTTCAACATGTTCCCCGGGATGGGCGCGCTGTCCCTGCTCGCGCGCAAGATCGGCATGCGCGGCGCCGAGGAGATCATCATGAGCGGTCGCGTCTTCGGGGCGAAGGAGATGCACGACCTCGGCGTCGTCGACGTGCTCGCCGAGGATGGCGCAGGGCTCGACACCGCGCGCGCCATGATCCAGGCGCGCCAGCGCAAGCGCAACAGTTTCCGCGCAATGTCGTCTGCCAAGCGCGAATTCCAGCCGGTGAGCCACGCGGAGATGCGCAACGTCGTCGCCGTGTGGGTCGACGCCGCGCTTCGGCTCGAGAACCGTGACCTGCGCATGATGGCGCGCCTCGTGCGGGCGCAGGATCGGCTCGAAGCGCGTTCGCAGGACGACGCGATGATCGACGCGATCTGCGCGCCGCGTGAAGAGGCGATGAACTGGTAGCGGCGTCCTCGCCGCGGACGCACGGCTCTGACCGGCGCGTCCGGACGGCGACTCGCGGTCAGTCAGATGGATGCGTGATGCTGGACGCGCAAATACTCGCGCAGCGACGCGGCGGTTGCGTCGAAGCACGAGCTCAGCTCGGCGAACGTCGCATGCGCAGCTTCCGCGCCCCCCGCGTCGACGCGCGCGTCGAATTCGCGGGTGAGGGCGGCGAGGCGGATCGCACCGACGCTCACTGCAGCCCCTTTCAGCGTGTGCATGAGATCGGGGAGAGCTTCGCTGTCGCCGGCTTCGAGCGCATCGTGAGTGCGCGCGAGGAGGCTCTCGACGTCGTTCTGGAAGCCCCGTATCAGCTCGGCGAGGAAGCCAGGATCGCGCGCGATGTCCTCGAGCTGCGCGACGCGGCTCGCATCGATCAGGTCCGGATCGAACCCGGCCGCCGGCGTGGTCCGCTGGACGGCCGGCTGCCTCGCTGGCACCTTGGGCGGCGGCGTTCCGCGGCGCCCGGCTGCCAGCCGGTCGATCTGCTGGATCAGCGCAACGGCATCGAAGGGCTTGCCGATGTAACCGTCGGCGCCGGCCGATTCGGCGAGCTGGCGCGACTCGGAGGTCACCGACGCGGACAGGACGACGACCGGAGTCCGTTCCCCCGGCGGCTCCATGACGCGAATCGCGCGCACGACCTCGACGCCGCTTCGCTTCGGCATGTTGAAGTCGAGGATCGCGAGGTCCGGCCGCTGCCGCTCGTAGATGTCGAGCGCCTCCTCGCCATCGCCGGCGAGCAGGACCTCATGACCCGCACGCTCGAGCAATTGGCGGATGATCGCCTGGTTGGTCGAATTGTCCTCGGCGACGAGGATCCTCAGCGCCGTGCGCCGGCTGTCGAGCACGCGCGCGAGATCGGGGTGCGCCGGATCGTCGACCTCGACTCCGGCCGTCGCGGCGTGAATCGCATTGGCGAGCAGGCGCGCCGAGGGGTAGTCGAGCGCATAGGCGCCGCGGATGCTCGTGATGCGCGCGCGATCGACCACCGAGATGCCGTCGTCGGCAATGAACACCAGCGCGACCGGGCGCTCGCCCGCGCGCTGCGTCGCGGCACTGAAGGCCGCGCACGCCTGCTCGACGGGGCATGCCGCGACAATCGCGCGGATCACGACCCCTGCGGCGGCAAGTTCGTCGAGCCGCGCACCCATCGACACCGAGACGGGCACGATTTCGCAATGCTCGCCGATCGACTGCAGCGTCGACACGAGTTGCGGCGAGCGCGCGCCGGCGTAGACGAGCGTGAGGCCTCCGGCACTTGCTTCGCGCGGCGCCAGCGTTTCGTCGGCGGCGACGGCGCTCTGGACGGTGTCGTCGTGGAGGAACGGCAACTCGACCCAGAACGTGCTTCCTTCGCCGAGCGTGCTCGTCACGCCGATGCTCCCGCCCATCAGTTCGGTGAGCTGCTTCGCAATCGTCGTCCCGAGGCCGGTACCCCCGTACTTGCGCGTGGTCGACTGATCCGCCTGCACGAAGCGATCGAAGATGCGGGAGATCGCTTCGGGAGCGATCCCGATCCCCGTGTCGCGGACCTCGAAGCGTGCCGTCACCCCCTCGGTCGTTTCCCGCTTGAGCATCACCGAGAGTGCGACCTCGCCGTGCTCGGTGAACTTGATCGCGTTGCCCACGAGATTGAGCAGCACCTGCCGCAGGTGGTGCTGGTCGCCCCTCACCCGGTACTCGAGGGCAGGATCCATCATCGCGGTGAGCACGAGCCCCTTCGCCTGCGCATGCGGGCGCAGCAGGTTGACGAGGCCGTTGACGCAGGTGTGCAGGTCGAACGGCGCGACCTCGATCGTCAGGTGCCCCGCCTCGATCTTGCTGATGTCGAGCACGTCGTCGACGAGCGAGCGAAGCACGGTGATCGAGTGCCGCAGCAGCCCGACGAGCTCGGACTGCCGCGTCGACAGCGCCGTGGTCTTCATGAGATCGACGACACCGACGATGCCATTGAGCGGCGTGCGCATCTCGTGACTCATGTTCGCGAGGAACGTCGACTTCGCGAGATTGGCCTCCTCGGCTCGGGCGCGCGCCTCCTGGATCCGCTTGAGAAGGGTCGAGACGTAAAGCGGAAGAACGACGAGCGCGATAAGCAGTCCGACTCCTGCCGTCTGGTGAAGCTCCCAGAACGGCACCAAGACGAGTACACCGACGTACCCGATCAGACATAAGGCCTGACTCAAGAACAGATATTCGCGCCCATATCTGAAGCCATTTCCAAACGCGACGAAAAGGTAGACACCGATCATCGCGTAGCCATACTCACCGGCCATGGTCATGTACCAGGTGGCTCCGGCGTTATCGAGGAGCATCCCGAGAAGGCGTCGGGGAACATTTGCCGCGGGCCACAGACAGATGGCCACGAAAATCGCGAGCGCCGCCGAAAGGAACCCAGTCAGCGTCAGGACGATTGTCCAGTCGGTTTGCGACCAGTGATCCGGGCGACCATGAAACAGCGCCATGTAGGCGAGGATCAACCCGATGATGACGATCCGGAGCACGGCCTGCTCGTGCTCGCTGTCCGAGCGGCCATGAAGCCTGGTCTTGAGCGCTGCTAGCCGATTCACTGGAAAACCTGAGTTGGAATCCAGCACACTAGCGAGCAAAGTTCACGCCAACTCACGTTTCAAAGCGATCATCGCCTGTCACCCTCCGGGCAGGCGAATCCGAGTGCACACCCCGTATCGGGCAATAGTATAGTTATCGTTTAGAAACATGGTGTTAGGATGCAATCCTCACGATCGACTGATCCGAGCACTCATTCGATTTCCATGTCCGCATCAAGGTCCAACGGTCGCGTTGCACCCACAGTGCATCCTGGTGGCACCTTTGCAACGAAGTTTCCGTATGAATTGCGGAATCCGAAGCTCGGGGGTACGCCGGGCTCCTGTCGCGGGTGGAAATGTGTGTGGATGATGAGCGAACGACGGGGTAACGCTGATGCATAGCCGTATTGTCGGTACCGGGAGGTACCTTCCGCGCAGAATTCTGACCAATCAGGACTTGGCCAGATCAGTCGACACAAGCGATGAGTGGATCCGGTCGATGACCGGCATTCGACAGCGGCACATCGCAGGTGATGGGGAATCGACCGCGGAGATGGGGGTACTGGCTTCGCGCGAAGCACTCTCGGCAGCAGGGATGAATGCTTCCGAGATGGACCTGATCATCGTCGCGACGATCACGCCGGATCTCGTTTTCCCGTCCACAGCGGCACTTGTCCAGGCACGTCTCGGCGCGCGAAATGTCGGCTGCCTGGATCTTTCGGCCGCCTGCTCGGGATTTCTGTTTGCGCTCGCCACGGCGGATGCGATGATCTCTGCCGGTCGTTGTCGTTCGGCACTGGTTATAGGATCGGAGCGCATGTCGAAGCTTCTGGACTGGCGCGATCGCGGTACGTGCGTATTGTTCGGTGACGGGGCTGGCGCCGTAGTGCTCGTTGCCAGTGACGAGCCTGGCGTTCGTACCTCGAGCCTCCATGCCGACGGCAGCATGCCGGAGGTATTACGCACACCGGCGGTGGACAGTCCATATCTTCACATGGACGGTCCGGTAGTGTTCAAGTTTGCCGTGAAGGGTTTTGTTGAGGCCGGCGAAGCCTCATTTGCTGAAAACGGGATGCAACCTCGGGACCTGGATTGGCTGATTCCGCACCAGGCGAATTTGCGAATCATTGAGGCATCGAGCAAACGGCTTCAGATCGATCGAGCGCGTGTGGTCGTGACCGTCGATCGACATGCCAATACGTCCGCTGCATCGATCCCGATGGCATTGGACGAAGCAGTTCGCGATCGTAGGATCATCAGCGGCAACCGTATCCTGCTGCTCAGCGTTGGCGGGGGCTTCACGTGGGGATCGTGTATGCTGGACTGGCGAGCGTGAACGATCGCTGCTGAGAGAGGCGGGCGCTGACTCGCGTGATTCCGAGTCGCAAAGTATATCCATGAAAATCCTCGTCGCCGTCAAGCGCGTCCTCGACTTCAACGTCAAGGTTCGGGTTCGCCCCGACGGCAGCGGCGTCGATCTCGCCAACCTCAAGATGTCGATGAACCCGTTCGACGAGATT
>JAFEDF010000145.1 GCA_018241785.1 Pseudomonadota bacterium
CATCCTGGGGCTGTAGCCGGTCCCAAGGGTATGGCTGTTCGCCATTTAAAGTGGTACGTGAGCTGGGTTCAAAACGTCGTGAGACAGTTTGGTCCCTATCTGCCGTGGGCGCTGGAGATTTGACGGGGGCTGCTCCTAGTACGAGAGGACCGGAGTGGACGCACCGCTGGTGTACCGGTTGTGACGCCAGTCGCATCGCCGGGTAGCTATGTGCGGAAGCGATAACCGCTGAAAGCATCTAAGCGGGAAACGTGCCTGAAGATGAGATCTCCCGGAGGCTAGACCTCCCTGAAGGGTCGTGGCAGACCACCACGTTGATAGGCCGGGTGTGGAAGCGCGGTAACGCGTTGAGCTAACCGGTACTAATGGCCCGTGCGGCTTGACTCCATAACAGGATGACGGCGTTGCGCCGATGCATCTCGACCCACCTTGCCTTCCGGATGACCCTCAAAGCCTGACGACCACAGCCCGCTGGCCCCACCCCTTCCCATCCCGAACAGGACCGTGAAACGGCGGCACGCCGATGATAGTACGGACTGCCCGTGCGAAAGTAGGTCATTGTCAGGCACCCATGCAGCAGACGAAGCCCCGGCCAACGCGACCGGGGCTTCGTTTTTTGCGCGACGCGCGCGACGCCGAGTTCGCTGGCAACGCCGCGACGCATGGGGCAGAATCGGCGTTCAACCGGGCATTGGCCCGCATGGATTGGCGATGCGCAAAGTCCTGGTCCTGAACGGACCCAACCTAAATCTCCTCGGCACGCGCGAGCCCGCGATCTACGGCCGCGCGACGCTCGCCGACGCCGAGCGCGTGTGCGCCGATGAGGCGAGACGGCACGGCGCAGGCGTCGACTGCCGGCAGTCGAACCACGAGGGGCAGCTCGTCGACTGGATCCACGAGGCCGGGCGCGAGCACGCGGCGGGAACGCTCGTCGGCGTCGTGCTGAACGCCGGCGCCTACACGCACACGTCGATTGCGCTGCGCGACGCCATCGCCGCCGCCGGAGTGCCGGTCGTCGAGCTGCACCTCTCGAACACGCACGCGCGCGAGCCGTTTCGCCACCATTCGTATCTCGCCGCCGTCGCACTCGGCGTCATCCAGGGCTTCGGCATCACCGGCTACGCACTCGCCGTCGATGCGCTGCTGCGCACGCACGGCGGCGGGGGCATCGCGCAAGGAGGCGTGACGCAGGTCAGCGCATGACCGATCGCTACGGCGTGATCGGCAACCCCGTCGCGCACAGCAAGGGGCCGCAGATCCACGCGGCATTCGCGCGCCAGACCGGGCAGGACCTTCGCTACGAGCGCATCCTCGCCCCGCTCGGCGGTTTCGTCGAAGCGGTGCGTGCGTTTCGCGCAACGGGCGGGCGCGGGCTCAACGTCACGCTTCCGTTCAAGATCGAGGCCTGCGCCTTCGCGAAAGAGCTCACCGATCGCGCGCGCGATGCGGGTGCCGTGAATACGCTGAGCTTCGACGACGGCGGCGGGGCGCTCGGCGACAACACCGACGGCGCCGGCCTCGTCGCCGACATCACGCTTCGTCTCGGCGTCGCGCTCGCCGGCCGGCGCGTGCTCGTCGCCGGCGCCGGCGGAGCGGCTCGCGGCATCGTGGGCCCGCTGCTCGCTAGCCATGTCGCCGAGCTCGTGATCGTCAACCGCAGTCCGGAGGCGGCCCGCGTGCTGGCTGCACGGCATGCGCAGCACGCAGGCGTGTCGGGCGGCGCCTTCGGGGATCTCGACGATCGCGGCTTCGACGTCGTGATCAACGCGACGTCGGCGAGCCTTGGCGGAAACACGCTGCCCCTTCCTGCGCCGGTGTTTGGGCGCTGCGTGCTCGCCTACGACCTCGTCTACGCCGACCAGCCGACGCCGTTCATGCGCGCGGCCTCGGCGCGCGGCGCGGCACAGGTCTCGGACGGGCTCGGCATGCTGGTCGCGCAGGCGGCAGAGTCATTCCTGCTGTGGCGGGGTGTCAGGCCCGATCCGCTCCCGGTGATGGCAGAGCTTCGTCCGGGCTGCGCGGCGATCGCCCCGCGCTGAATCCCACGGCGACCGGCTCCCGCCTGGCCGCGCCGTCAGCGGCGGCCGCCGAACAGCGACCCCATCACACCGCGCACGATCGCGCGCCCGATTGACGAGCCGACGCTTCGCGCCGCGCTCTTCGCGACCGCCTCGACGAGGCTGTCCTTGCGTCCGCTGCCGGCGACGAGCCCGCCGAGCGAGCCGGCCAGCGAGCCGAGCACGCCGCCTCCCGCGCCGCCGGCGTCTGCGCTCCCTGCCACGGTGCCTGCCGGCGCACCCGCCGCAGCGTCGGCGCCCGCCCGCGCGCGTCCGGCGAGCTTCTCGTAGGCCGACTCGCGATCCTGCGGGGTGTCGTACACGCCGGCGACCGGCGAGGCGCGCATCGCCTTCGCGCGCTCCTCCGCGGTGATCGCGCCGATCCGCGACGCCGGCGGAAGGATCCACGCGCGCTCGACGACGCCGGGCCGGCCCTTCTCGTCGAGGAGCGACACCAGTGCCTCGCCGACGCCGAGCTCGGTGATCGCCTTCTCGGTGTCGAGCTTCGGATTGGCGCGCATCGTCGAGGCGGCCGCCTTCACCGCCTTCTGGTCGCGCGGCGTGAATGCGCGCAGCGCGTGCTGGACGCGGTTGCCGAGCTGGCCGAGGACGGTGTCCGGTACGTCGAGCGGATTCTGCGTGACGAACCACACGCCGACGCCCTTCGAGCGCACCAGCCGCACGACCTGCTCGATCTTGTCGAGGAGCACTCGCGGCGCGTCGTCGAAGAGCAGGTGCGCCTCGTCGAAGAAGAATACGAGCTTCGGCTTGTCGCGATCGCCGACTTCGGGCAGCCGCTCGTAGATCTCCGACAGCAGCCACAGGAGCATCGTCGCGTAGAGCTTCGGCGAGCGCATCAGGCGGTCGGCGGCGAGGACGTTGACGTTGCCGCGGCCGCCGGTCGTCTGCAGGAGGTCGTCGATATCGAGCATCGGCTCGCCGAGGAACTTTGCGCCGCCCTGTTCCTCGAGCGCGAGGATGCCGCGCTGGATCGCGCCGACCGACGCCGCCGAGACGTTGCCGTATGCCGTCTGGAGCTCGCTCGCGTGCGCAGCGACGTACTCGAGCAGCGCGCGCAGGTCCTTGAGATCGAGCAGCAGCAGCCCGCGGTCGTCGGCGAAGCGGAACACGAGTGCGAGCACGCCCTGCTGCGTCTCGTTCAACTCGAGCACCCGCGCAAGGAGCAGCGGGCCGAGGTCGCTCACCGTCGCGCGCACCGGATGGCCCTGCTCGCCGAAAACGTCCCAGAACACCGTCGGCATCGCGGTGAAGGCGGGCGCGTGGGCGCCGATCTGCGCGAGGCGGGCGTCGAACCCGGGCGAGCGCGTCCCGGGCTGGCTGATCCCGG
>JAFEDF010000146.1 GCA_018241785.1 Pseudomonadota bacterium
GCACCGGACGGTCGTCTGCGTCGACGGGTTCGACGAGCACCCACTCGGCGTTCACGTGCAGCCAGTCCTCGGAGCAGCCGAACGCGATGCTCATGCACTCGGACGCGCCGTATTCGTTGACGACGGGACAACCCCACGCGCGTTCGAGCGCGATCCGCGCGGAAGGCGCGAGCGACTCTCCACCCGACCAGACGACACTGGGGTAGACGCGAAGCCGTCCGGCACGGCGCTCGTCGCCGAGCAGTTGCAGCATCGCCGGATACGTCGCGAGATACGCGGGACCGAAGGCGTTCAATTGGCGAACCAGCTCCGGCATCGGCGCCCCGATCGAGAAGCTGCGCGCACCGAGGCCGGGCAGCGCGCCGCAGGTTCGCTGCCACGACGCGATGCTCGCAAAGTGTCCCGATGTCGCGGCGATCAAAGCGGCACGGCCTCCCTTGACGAGGCCTGCGAAGCAATGCGAGGCGATGCGGCCACCGCCCATCTGCACGGCGATCAGCGCGTCGTAGACTTCGAGCGCGGCCGCGTCCTGCACGAAGATGCCCTGCTCGGCGGTCGTACCCGAGCTCTGCCACACCACGTAGCGGTCGAGGTAACGCTCGCCCACCCTCGACGAATCGGCCAGGAACGCGTCGACGCCCGAGCGGCGCACGGCCGGATCGGTCACCCAGTCGTCGAAGCGTTCCATCAGCGTACGCTTGCGCGTCACCGGCAGCTCGGCCGGCGCCGGGGTCCGGGAGGCGTTCCGGTAGAGCTCGCGCAGCAGCGGCGAGTGCCGCCTTGCGTGCGCGACCAGCGCATCGAAGCGGAGTCGCGCCGTATCGCGGAGCAGCCCCCCGCCCGCCGTACGGCCCCACCAGAGTTGCCACGCGCTGGGCCACGATCGCGCGAGGCGTCCGGCAGCTTCGATGCGCGGATCCCGAAACCGGGCCGAAGACCCTGGCCCAACCTGATCGCGATCGGTGGTGACCATGGTTCGCGTACGACCTGACGTTCGGCCTATCGTCCGGTCGCCTCTCCGTTGATGACGCCCACTTCGACCGGGACGCGCAGATAGAAGATCCTGATGCCCTCGGCCCGGATCTTCTCGAGGAGCCGATCCGCCTCGTCCTCGGTGACGGCGAAATCGACTTCGACGGTGAGATCGCCGGCAAGTTCGAAGAAATGCTCCTCGTGCAGCACGCCGTGCCTGCCGTAGCCGGCGATCGCCCTGAACGCCGACCCGCCGTGAATGCCGAGCCCCTTGGCCTGCTCGAGCAGCCACTCGTAGAGCAGGATGTGCCGGTGCTTGCGGTTCTCGTGCATGTAGAGGCGAAGCAGCGTTCCGTTCATGACGATGCCCCCCAAGCGAACGCCGCGCGCATCAGCACGATCCCGAGCACCGACATCACGAGCGATCCCCCGACGTGAACGACGATGCCAATCGCCCCCCACAGCCATTCGCGCCGCATGAGCAAGGTGGTCATCTCAGCTGAGAACGTCGAGAACGTGGTGAGGCCGCCGAGGAAGCCCGTCGTGACGAAGAGCCGCGCTTCGGGAGAAAGCAGTGCGTGCCTCGCGATCAGCTCCATCGCAAAGCCCATGACGAGCCCGCCGGCGAGGTTCGCGGTCAGCGTGCCGAGAGGCAGCGCCGGAAAGATCGGGTTGAGGGCAAGGCCAAGGGCCCAGCGAATCCACGCGCCGACGGCCGCGCCCGCGCCGACGGCAACGATCGAACTCCACGTGACCACGCATGACCTCCTGCCGCGACGACCGCAGCGACTTCGACCGCCGGGTCCACGAAGGAGACATTGCGCCAGGCCACCCCGCTGACCACCCCGCGCTCGATTCTAGCCAACCGCTCCCGGGCCGGCAAGCAACGGGACTATCATGAGCTTCCGGCACTCGCCGCCATCCGCGCGGTCCATCGCACTGTCAGCGTCATGGAGATTTGCCGATGCGCCTCACCCGGATCGGATACTTTGCCGACTTTCTCGTCTACCCTCTGCTGATCGGGCTGCTCGCTTGGTTCTCGCTGGCGACCGAGACGCTCGACGGGCGGCTCGTCTGGATCACCGCAGCGGCCGCCGGAATCGCCCTCTGGACGCTGACCGAGTACATCCTGCACCGATACGTGCTGCACCGGATTCC
>JAFEDF010000147.1 GCA_018241785.1 Pseudomonadota bacterium
CAACGCATCGGCGGTGCGGAGCGAAATCCTGCAGCACGGTGACGCCACGGTCGGGCTCTATGTCGCGTTCTACCGCGGTGAGGACGACACGCACAAGCTGGTGACCTCGGGCAACGTCCTGCTGCGAGCCGACGACAAGGTGTGGCACGCGACGCGCGAGGGCAGCGCCGAGCTGGCGTTGGGCGGGCGAACGATTCCAGTGCGGGCGGCGACGATTCGTGATGCACAGGGACGCAGCCTCGAGACGAGGATGTGGTACTGGATCGACGGATCGCTCACCGCGAGCGACGCACTCGCCAAAGGGCAAATCGCCTGGCGCCGGATCACGGGCCGCTATCGCGGCGCCGGGGTCGTGGTTGCCTACGCGCCCGCCGGTCCCTCCGCAGCGGCCACGCTGCAGGGGTTCGTCGACACCGGTTGGCCGGCGATCTCGAAAGCTTTGGCCGATGCGCGGGGTGCCGGCCGGTGAGCAACCAGCCGCCGCACGCAGTGAGCAAAGGGCGTGGCGCGCGCCCGCTCATCGCGCACGTCGTCTTCCGCTTCGACATCGGCGGGCTCGAGAACGGCGTCGTGAACCTCGTCAACCGGATGCCCGCCGAGCGCTACCGTCACGCGATCATCGCTCTCACCGGCATCACGTCGTTTCGTGAGCGTGTCACCCGCGGCGACGTCGAATTTATCGCGCTCGGGAAGACTCCGGGACATGGCATTCGTCTCTTCCCCCGGCTCTACCGCGCCTTTCACCGCCTGCGACCGGCGATCGTCCACACGCGCAACCTCGCGGCCCTCGAAGCGAGCATCCCCGCCGCGATGGCGGGCGTACCGGTGCGCGTGCACGGCGAGCACGGGCGCGATATCGGCGACCTCGATGGCTCGAACCGCACGTACCGCTGGGTGCGCCGGATGCATCGCCCGTTCGTCACCCACTACGTCGCGCTGTCGCGCGACCTCGAGCGCTACCTCGTCGACGCGGTCGGCGTGCCCGCGAAGCGGATCTCGCGCATCGTCAACGGCGTCGATACCGAGCGCTTTGCGCCAGCGCCCGTGCGCGCAGGCATCCCGGGGAGCCCGTTCAACGATCCGCGCCTTATCGTGTTCGGCGCGGTCGGACGGCTTCAGCCGGTCAAGAATCCCGCGCTCCTTGCGCGAGCGTTCGCGAAGCTCGTCCGAGAGTCGCCCGACCTGCGGGCGAAGGCGCGGCTCGCCATCATCGGCGAAGGGCCCGAGCGCATTGCCGTCGAGCGCACGCTCGCCGAGGCAGGGATCGCCGAGCTCGCGTGGCTGCCGGGCGCGCGTGACGACGTCGCGGCCATCCTGCGCGGGTTCGACGTCTTCGTGCTGCCATCGATCGCCGAGGGCATCTCCAACACGATCCTCGAAGCGATGGCTTCCGGGCTCCCGGTCATCGCGACCGCCGTCGGCGGCAACGCCGAACTGGTCGACCACGCGGCGACCGGCGAGATCGTGCCGGCGCAGGACGTCGACGCGCTCGCCGCGGCGATGAAGCGCTACGCGGCTGAACCGGAGCGCGCCCGCGCCCATGGCGAGGCGGGGCGGGCACGTGCGCTGCAGCGCTTCAGCCTCGACGCGATGGTCGGCGAATACACGGCGCTCTACGATCGCCTGCTCGCGCGGGGTGTCCGCGTCGGCCGTACGGCTGCGCCGGCACACGAGGGGAGCCGCTGACGATGTGCGGGATCACCGGCATCCTCGACACGCGCGGGCGGCGCGAGATCGACCGCACGACGCTCGTGCGGATGAACGAGTCACAGCACCATCGCGGGCCCGACGAAGTCGGGCTCCACCTCGAGCCGGGGCTCGGGCTCGGGCACCGGCGCCTGTCGATCATCGACCTCTCGACGGGGCAGCAGCCGCTCTACAGCGCTGATCGCAGCCTCTGCATCGTCTACAACGGCGAGGTCTACAACTACCGCGAGCTGATCGCCGAGCTCACCGCGCTCGGCTACCGCTTCCAGACCAAGAGCGACACCGAGGCGATCGTCCACGCGTGGGAGGAGTGGGGCGAGGACTGCGTGACGCATCTTCGCGGAATGTTCGCGTTCGCGCTGTGGGACGCGAAGCGCGAGATGCTTTTCCTCGCACGCGACCGGCTCGGCGTGAAGCCGCTCCATTACGCGCTCCTCCCCGATGGAACGCTCCTCTTCGGGTCGGAGCTGAAGAGCCTCCTCGCGCACGGCGGCATGCGTCGCGACCTCGACCCGCTCGCGATCGAGGAGTATTTCGCGCTCGGCTACGTCGCCGAGCCGCGGACGATCTTTCGCGGGGCGAGAAAGCTTCCGCCGGCGCACACGCTGGCGGTGCGGCGCGGAAGGCCGCTTTCCGAGCCTCGCGAGTACTGGGACGTGCGCTTCACCGGCGCGACGCAAATCGGCGTCGCCGAAGCCTGCGAGGAGCTGACGCGCCGGCTCACCGATTCGGTGAAGCTGAGGATGATTTCCGAAGTGCCCCTCGGCGCGTTCCTCTCCGGGGGTGTGGACTCGAGCGCCGTCGTGGCGACGATGGCCGGACTCTCGGCCGATCCCGTCAACACCTGCTCGATCGCGTTCGCCGACCCGGCCTTCGACGAGTCACGCTACGCGAAGGAGGTCGCCGACCGCTACGCGACGCGGCACTACAGCGACCTCGTCGAGAGCGACGATTTCGACCTCATCGGCGAGTTGGCGAGACTCTACGACGAACCCTACGCCGACAGCTCGGCGATCCCGACTTACCGCGTCTGCCAGCTCGCACGCCAGCACGTGACGGTGGCGCTCTCCGGTGACGGCGGCGACGAGAGCTTCGGCGGCTACCGCCGCTATCGCCTGCACCTCGCCGAGGAGCGGATGCGCGCCGCGATGCCGCTCGGGCTCAGGCGCTCGCTCTTCGGTCCGCTCGGCCGCGCGTGCCCGAAGCTCGACTGGGCGCCGCGCGTCTTTCGCGCCAAGACGACGTTCGAATCGCTCGCGCGGAATTCGGTGGAGGCGTACTTCGCGAGCGTTGCGTACCTGCGCGACCCGCTGCGCGCCGAGCTCTTCAGCCCGCACCTCAAGGCCGAGCTCGGCGGTTACCACGCGCGCGAAGTGTTCGAGCGCCACGCGCGTGTCGCCGCGACCGACGATCCGCTGGCACTCGTCCAGTACCTCGACCTCAAGACCTACCTCGTCGGCGACATCAACACCAAGGTCGACCGCGCGAGCATGGCGCATTCGCTCGAAGTGCGCGAGCCGCTGATGGACCATCCGCTGGTCGAATGGCTCGCGAGCCTGCCATCGGACCTCAAGATCCGCTCGGGCGAGACCAAGTTCCTGCTGAAGAAGACCATGGAGGGGCGTCTTTCCGACGAGATCCTCTACCGGCGCAAGATGGGCTTCGCGGTGCCGCTCGCGCGCTGGTTCCGCGGGCCTCTGCGCGAGCGCGTGCGGCGCACGCTCGCCGGCGGCGCGCTCGTCGACTGCGGCTGGTTCGACCCGGCGACGCTCGCGCGGATCGGGGATCAGCATTTTCGCGGAGTGCGCGACCATTCGACGCCGATCTGGACGCTCCTGATGTTCGAAGCGTTCCTGCGCAACGTGATCGGCGAGGACGCGCAGGCGCCGTCCGCTGCGCTCGTCGAGGCGGCGTGAGCATGCGCATTCTCCACGTTCTCGACCACTCGCTGCCGCTTCACAGCGGCTACACGTTTCGCACGGCGGCGATCCTGCGCGAGCAGCACGTGCAGGGCTACGAGACGCTGCAGCTCACCACACCGCGCCAGAATGGCGGCGACGCGACCGAGGAGGATGCCGATTCGCTGCGCTTCCACCGCACGCCCCTTGCGCCTGGCGGGCTCGACGCGCTACCCGGCGGGCGCTACCTGCGCGAGATGGCGGCGACCGCAAGGCGGCTCGACGACCTCCTCACGCAGTGGCGGCCCGACGTCGTCCACGCGCACTCGCCGGTGCTGAACGCGCTTCCCGCGCTTCGCGTCGCGCGCCGGCACGGCATCCCGCTGGTCTACGAGGTGCGCGCGCTGTGGGAGGACGCCGCAGTCGACCATGGAACGACTCGCGAAGGGAGCCTTCGCTACCGCGCATCGCGCGCGCTAGAAAGCTGGGTGCTGCGGCGCGCCGACCACGTGACGACGATCTGCGAGGGGTTGCGCCGCGAGATCGTCGCGCGCGGCGTGCCCGCAGGCCGGGTGACGATGATTCCCAACGCCGTCGACCCTCGCGAGTTCACGTTCGGCGTGCCTGCCGACGCGGCGCTTCGCGCGAAGCTCGGCCTCGCCGGCAAGCGCGTGATCGGCTTCGCGGGCTCGTTCTACGGCTACGAGGGTCTCGATCTCCTCGTCGACGCGTTCGCCACGCTCGCGCGCAAGCGCGCCGGCCTCGCGCTCCTCCTCGTCGGCGGTGGTCCGCAGGACGAGGCGCTGCGCGTCCAGGCGGCAGCGCGCGGGCTCGCGGATCGGGTGATCTTCACCGGGCGCATCCCGCACAGCGACGTGCAGCGCTACTACGAGCTCGTCGACGTGCTCGCCTATCCGCGCCGAAGCATGCGCCTGACCGAGCTGGTGACGCCGCTGAAGCCGCTCGAAGCGATGGCGCAGGGGCGGATGTTCGTCGCTTCCGACGTCGGCGGGCACCGCGAACTCGTCCGCGACGGCGAGACCGGGTTCCTGTTCAAGGCGGGCGACGCCGACGCGCTGGCGACGACGATTGCGAAGGTGCTCGACGACGAAGCGTCGTGGCCGCACATCGCGCGGGCAGGACGGAGGTTCATCGAGGACGAGCGGACGTGGAGCGCGAGCGTGCGCCGCTATCGCGACGTCTACGGGGCGGTCGCGACGGGTGTGCGGGTGCCTGGTGTGGGTCTGGTAGCGGGAGCGACAGCGGGTACGGCAACGAGTGCGGCCGACGTGCCGCTTCGCCACCGCGCACACCCACGCCGACGCCGGGACGCAGACGGCCACGCGCGGCATTCACGGCATCCCCGACTACACCGGCGCTCCGGTTGCGCCGGAGACGCTCTCGCGCATGGGCGCGATCACGCGCCACCGGGGCCCCGACGACGAGGGCCAGCACGTCGACGGCCCGGTCGGCATCGGCATGCGGCGGCTCTCCATCATCGACCTCGCCGGAGGCCACCAGCCGCTTTCCAACGAGGACGGCACGCTGTGGCTCGTCGCCAATGGCGAGATCTACAACTATCGCGATCTCGCGCGCGGGCTCAC
>JAFEDF010000148.1 GCA_018241785.1 Pseudomonadota bacterium
CCTGGCCCGAGCTCGAGAAGGACGCCGAGAAGCTGAAAGCGTCGGGACAGCCGTGCGAGTTCACCACCGGCTGGCAGTCGTGGGTGCAGCTCGAGAGCTTCAGCGCGTGGCACAACATCCCGTTCGCATCGCTGCAGAACGGCTTCGGCGGCCTCGGCACCAAGCTCGAGTTCAACGGTCCGGTGCAGGTGCGCCACATCCAGAACCTCGGTGACTGGGTGAAGAAGGGCCTCTTCACTTACAAGGGCCGCAAGGACGAGCCGCTCGCCGCGTTCACCAGCGGCGAATGCGCGATGCTCACGCAGTCGTCGGGCTCGTACGCGAACATCAAGGCCAACTCGAAGTTCGCCTGGCGCGTCGCGACCTTGCCTTACTACGCCGACGTCAAGGGTGCCCCGCAGAACACGATCATCGGCGGTGCGACGCTGTGGGTGCTGACGCAGAAGAACAAGGCCGTCTACCCCGGCATCGCGAAGTTCTTCACGTTCCTGTCGTCGCCCGAGATCCAGGAGGACTGGCACGCCGCGACCGGCTATGTCCCGATCACGCTCGCCGCGTACAAGCTCGCCCAGGAAAAGGGCCTCTACACCGAGCGCCCGGGCTTCGACATCGCGATCAAGGAGCTCACCAACAAGCCGCCGACGGCGAACTCGCGCGGCCTGCGCCTCGGCAACTTCGTGCAGATCCGCAACATCATCGACGAGGAGCTCGAGTCGGTGTGGAGCGGCCAGAAGACCGCGAAGCAGGCGCTCGACGACGCAGTGAAGCGCGGCAACGAGCAGCTCCGTCGCTTCCAGAAGGCGAACGAGTAGCCCCATCGGGGGTTAACCGTTGGGGGGTCAGGTCTTGCCTTTTGCCTCGGGCGGCGTTGCGTGTGAGCCCAGTTCAGGCCTGACCCCGCCCGAGGCAAAAGGCAAGACCTGACCCCATGGAGAAGCGCGTCGTCTTCCGGTCGCCGTGGCTTCCGTACGCGCTCGTCGCACCGCAGCTCGCCGTCACGCTGGTGTTCTTCTTCTGGCCGGCGAGCCAGGCGCTCTACCAGTCGCTGCTGATCCAGGATGCGTTCGCGTCGAAGACGCAGTTCGTCTGGTTCGACAACTTCCGCGACCTGTTCGAGAACTCGCATTACCTGGCATCGTTCAAGGTGACCGCGGTGTTCTCGGTGCTCGTCACCGTGATCGGCCTCGCGCTGGCACTCGTGCTCGCGGCATTCGCCGACCGCATCCTGCGCGGCGCGAAGGTCTACAAGACGCTCCTCACGCTGCCCTACGCGGTCGCCGCCGCGGTCGCCGCCGTGCTGTGGGTGTTCCTGCTCAATCCGACGCTCGGCGTGATCACGCACTTCCTCGCGCGGCTCGGCTACCACTGGGATTACGTGCTGAACGCGGGGCAGGCGCTGACGCTGATCGTGATCGCCGCGGTGTGGAAGCAGATCAGCTATAACTTCCTCTTCTTCCTCGCGGGGCTGCAGTCGATCCCGAAATCGTTGATCGAGGCGGCGGCGATCGACGGCGCGGGCCCGGCGCGCCGCTTCTGGACGATCGCCTTCCCGCTGCTCTCGCCGACGACCTTCTTCCTGCTCGTCGTCAACGTCGTCTACGCGTTCTTCGACACCTTCGCGATCGTCGACGCCGCGACGTCGGGAGGGCCGGTGCAGGCGACGGCGATCCTCGTCTTCAAGGTCTATCAGGACGGCGTGCAGGCGCTCGACCTCAACGGCTCGGCCGCGCAGTCGGTCGTGCTGATGGCGATCGTGATCGGCCTCACGGTGATCCAGTTCCGCTTCATCGAGCGCAAGGTCCAGTACTGACGCCATGGTCGAGCGCCGCCCGGTCGGAACGCTCTTCTCGCACCTCGTGCTGATCGCCGGGGTCGCGATCATCGCGCTGCCCCTCTACGTGTGCTTCGTCGCGTCGACGCTCTCCTTCGACCAGGTGACGACGGTTCCGATGCAGATGGTTCCCGGCACCCATTTCGTCGACAACTACCTCGGAGTGCTGACCCACGGCACCGAGACTGCGTCGAAGGCGCCGGTCGGACGGATGCTGTGGAACAGCCTGGTGATGGCGCTGTCGATCGCGATCGGCAAGATCGCGATCTCGATGCTCTCCGCGTTCGCGATCGTCTACTTCCGCTTTCCGCTGCGGCGAACCTGCTTCTGGATGATCTTCGTGACGCTGATGCTGCCGGTCGAGGTGCGCATCATGCCGACCTACAAGGTGGTCGCCGAACTCGGGATGGTCGACACCTACGCCGGGCTCACGCTGCCGCTGATCGCATCGGCGACGGCGACGTTCCTGTTCCGCCAGTTCTTCCTCACCGTCCCCGAGGAGCTCGCCGAGGCGGCGCGGATCGACGGCGCCGGCCCGATGCGTTTCTTCGTCGACGTGCTGCTTCCGCTGTCGCGCACGAGCATCGCGGCGCTCTTCGTCATCATGTTCATCTACGGCTGGAACCAGTACCTGTGGCCGCTCTTGATCACTACCCGCGAGGACATGTACACGGTGGTGATCGGCATCAAGCGCATGGTTGCAGGCGGCGACACGCTGATCGAGTGGCAGCTCGTCATGGCGACCGCGATGCTCGCGCTGCTGCCTCCGGCAGCGGTGATCGTCGGCATGCAGCGCTGGTTCGTGAAGGGTCTCGTCGACTCGGAGAAGTGAGGAGAGGATGGCAAGCGTCGCATTCCGGCACGTCACCAAGCGCTACGGCGAGGTCGAGGTCATCCACGGCATCGACGTCGACGTCGCCGACGGTGAGTTCGTCGTCATCGTCGGCCCGTCGGGCTGCGGCAAGTCGACGCTGCTTCGGATGGTCGCCGGACTCGAGGCAATCACCTCGGGCGAGATCGCGATCGGCAACCGTGTCGTCAACGATCTCGAGCCGAAGGATCGCGACATCGCGATGGTGTTCCAGAACTACGCGCTCTATCCGCATATGAGCGTGCGCGACAACATGGCCTACGGCCTGAAGCTGCGGCACGTCCCGAAGGCCGAGATCGACAGCAAGGTGCGCAATGCCGCGGAGATCCTCGAGCTCGCTCCGCTTCTCGCGCGCACACCGCGCCAGCTCTCGGGCGGCCAGCGTCAGCGCGTTGCGATGGGGCGCGCCATCGTGCGCGAGCCCGCGGTGTTCCTGTTCGACGAGCCGCTGTCCAACCTCGACGCCAAGCTGCGCGTGCAGATGCGCTTCGAGATCCAGAAGCTGCACAAGCGGCTCGCGACGACGAGCCTCTACGTTACCCACGACCAGGTCGAGGCGATGACGCTCGCGCAGCGGATGATCGTCATGAACGCCGGGCGCGCCGAGCAGATCGGCACGCCGATGGAGGTGTACGAGAACCCGCAGACGGTGTTCGTCGCAGGCTTCATCGGCTCGCCGGCGATGAACTTCATGCCGGCGAAGGCGAACGGCAATGGCAGCGCTTCGCTCGAGCACGGCGGCAGCGCGCGCGTCGCGGCGGCGGGGCTCGCCGCGGGGCAGCCGCTGACGGTCGGCATCCGCCCCGAGCACCTCGTACCGTGCCTCGACGACGAGGCGACGGTTCGCGGGCCGGTCGAGCTCGTCGAGCAGCTCGGCGCCGACGTGCTCGTTCACGTTGCGCACGGCGGCGGGACGGTGATTGCGCGCATGCCGCACGGCCAGTCGCCGGCGGCCGGATCGGTGTGCAGCCTGCGCGCGGAGGCACGACGGGTGTTCGCGTTCGACGCGCAAAGCGGTGCGAGGATCGTTGGATGAGGAGCGGGGTGACGAGATGACGCGACGCTTGCCGCCGTGGCCGTATCCGAAGCTTGCCGCGCACCGGGGTGCGGGCAAGCTGGCACCGGAGAACACGCTCGCTTCGCTGCGCCTCGGCGCGAGCCGCGGCTACCGAATGGCCGAGATCGACGCCAAGCTCTCGGCCGACGGCGTCGCGTTCCTGCTGCACGACGAAACACTGCAGCGCACGACGAGCGGGCGCGGGCGCGCCGACGCGCTCCCCTGGCGCGAGCTCGCGCTCCTCGATGCGGGAAGCTGGCATTCGAAGCAGTACGCCGGTGAGCCGCTGCCGTCGCTCGCTGCGGTCGCCGCGTTCTGCCGCGCGCAGGGCGTCGCGCTCAACATCGAGATCAAGCCGATGCCGGGGCGCGAGCGCGAGACGGGCGCCGCGGTGGCTCTCGACGCTCAGGCGTTGTGGAGCGGGGCGAAGGTGGCGCCGCTCCTGTCGTCGTTCTCGGAGGTCTCGCTCGACGCCGCGCGCGAGGCGGCGCCCGAACTGCCGCGTGCCTACCTCGCCGAGCGGCTGCCGAAGGACTGGGAGGCGCGCGTGTCGAAGGCCGGTTGCATCGCCGTCGACCTCGACCAGCGCCTCATCACGCGGGCGCGCGTCGACGAGTTCCACGCAGCCGGGCTGCGCGTGCTCGCATGGACGGTCAACGACGCAGCCCGCGCAGACCGGTTACTCGAGTGGGGCGTCGATACGGTGATCACCGATGCGATCGATGTGATCGCACCTGCTGGGGTACGCTGACGTTGGTCAGTGCCCGGCCTTGCTCACCAGTGGAAAACGATCCGGATGATCGATCGACTCGACGGCAAGATCGATATCGAGGTCCGGCCAGTAGAGGTGATCCGCCGACGCCAGGGTGACGTTGACGAGCTTGCCGATCGGAGCGTCGCGGAACCAGGGAAACTCCGCAAAGGGTACGAAACGCTCGCCGTCCGGCAGCAGCAGCCAGAATCCGTGAACGGAAACGTTCGTCACTTCAACTTCCGAAGTGATCGTTCCGCGTACGTCGGATGACATCTTCATTCTCCCGAATCCATCGCAGGGCTTCGCCAATCACCTGCGACATCGGTCGATTCCAGGCTTTGACGAGCACGCAAGCGGGCAGGTGACGGCATCGCGCGGATTGGGGATTGCCTCACGCCCACGCCTTCGCGCGCTCGATCGCCTTCGCCCACTCGCCGCGAAGCGTAGCGGCGCGATCGCGCGGCATCCGCGGCTCGAAGCGCCGGTCGACGAGGCGGTTCGCCGCCATCGCACCGGCGTCCGGCCAGTAGCCGACCGCGAGACCTGCGAGGTAGGCGGCGCCGAGCGCGGTCGTTTCGAGCACCTTCGGACGCACGACCGGCACGCCGAGGACGTCGGCCTGGAACTGCATCAGGAGGTCGTTCGCCGCAGCGCCCCCGTCGACGCGAAGCTCGGAGAGCGTGATGCCGGCGTCCTTCTGCATCGCGTCGAGCACGTCGGCGCTCTGGAACGCGATCGCCTCCAGCGCAGCGCGCGCAATGTGCCCGGCCGTCGATCCGCGCGTCAAGCCGAACATCGCGCCGCGCGCGTAGGCATCCCAGTGCGGCGCGCCGAGCCCGGTGAACGCGGGGACGAAGTACACGCCGCCGTTGTCGGGGACGCTCGCCGCGAGCGCCTCGACGTCGGCGGCGCTGCGGATCACCTGCAGCCCGTCGCGCAGCCACTGCACGACGGCGCCGCCGATGAACACACTCCCCTCGAGCGCGTAGTCGAGCGTCCCCGCGCGGCGCCACGCCACCGTGGTGAGGAGGTGGTTCGCCGACGCGACCGCGGTGTGCCCCGTGTTGAGGAGGAGGAAGCAGCCGGTGCCGTAGGTGTTCTTGGCGAGTCCCGGCTCGACGCACGCCTGCCCGAAGAGCGCCGCCTGCTGGTCGCCGGCGATGCCTGCGATCGGGATTGCGACGCCGTCGATCGTGGTCGTCGCGCAGACGCCGGACGAGTCGACCACGCGCGGCAGGAGGCTGCGCGGAACGTCGAAGAGCTGCAACAGCTCGTCGCTCCAGTCGCCAGTGTGCAGATCGAAGAGCAGCGTGCGGCTCGCATTCGACGCGTCGGTGACGTGCACCTTGCCGCCGCTCAACTGCCAGACGAGCCAGCTATCGACGGTGCCGAAGGCGAGCTCGCCGCGCTCGGCACGTGCGCGCGCACCGGGTACGTGGTCGAGGAGCCACGCGATCTTGGTACCCGAGAAATAGGCGTCGAGCACGAGCCCTGTCCTGGCAGCGATGCGTGCCGCTTCTCCGCGCTCGCGCAGCGCGTCGCACATCGGCGCGGTGCGCCGGTCCTGCCAGACGATCGCCGGCGCAATCGGGCGGCCTCCCGCGCGCTCCCACACGATCGTGGTCTCGCGCTGGTTGGTGATGCCGATCGCCGCCACGTCGCGCGCCGCCACGCGGGCGCGCGCGAGCGCCTCGTGCATGACACCCGACTGCGTCGCCCAGATCTCGGTTGCGTCGTGCTCGACCCATCCGGGCTGCGGAAAGTGCTGACGGAACTCCTGCTGCGCGCTGCCGAGCACCGCGCCACGGCGATCGAACACGATGGCGCGCGAGCTGGTGGTGCCCTGGTCGAGGGCGAGGATGACCACGCGTGCCGCCGGGTCAACTGCTGCCCGACTCATTGATTACGCTTCCCACGGATCGATGACGCTGATCCCGCAAGCGTCGAAATCGGGCGCGTTGCGCGTCGCCACTGTTGCCGTCACCGAATGAGCGATGGCATGAGGGGTCTCAGCCATGGCGATGCTCGTCGTGTCCAGGATGATCATTGCGGCTCAGACGGCTGGCGAACGGCACCTCGCGGTGGAAGCTCGAGATCGACGCCACCCAGAGCCTTGAAGCGAAGGTGAATCGCGCGACCGAGGTCTTCGGATGCCGCCGCTTCGTCGGCGAGCGCATCGCGCAGAATTGTCCGCGCTTCGTCCTCCATCGAGCGCTTGTTCTTGGCTGCACGGACCCGCAGCCGATCCTTTGTCGACTCGTCCAGCTTGCGAATGGTCACCGTGGTCACGGCAATCGACTTTGTAGTGGCAACGCTGTGATCGTAGGCAATGCAGGCATTGATTTCAAGGCGCCCGCATCGGGGGGAGCAGTGCCGCGTAAAATCACCCGCCTCGCAGCGATCGGATCGCTCGCGATCCACATCGCCGATTCGTCCCCTTCGTCCCTTCACCGCCCGATGCCTCTCTCGCACCCGACTCATCCGCGCCAGCGGCTGCACACGCGGCACGTTTCCTACGAAGGCTATCAGCGTGACGATGGTCTCATCGACATCGAGGGGCACCTCGTCGACACCAAGGATCGCGATCTCAACCTGCTCTCGGGTGTGCGGCCCGCGGGCGAGCCGGTGCACGAGATGTGGGTGCGCGTGACGATCGATCGCGCCTTCGAGGTCCATGACATCGAGGCGCACACCGACGCGATGCCCTATCCCGGCGCGTGCGAGACGATCGCGCCCGC
>JAFEDF010000149.1 GCA_018241785.1 Pseudomonadota bacterium
CTCCGAGTGGCTCTCGCTCGTTGTCAAGACGCGGAGCTCGCAGGCGGTGAAGCGTCTCCTCGATCTGCGGCCCGATATCGCTCGCGTGGTGCGGGGAGGCGAAGAAATCGAGGTTCCCGTCCAGGAGGTTGCGCTCGATGACCGCGTGCGTGTCCGCCCTGGCGAGCGCGTGCCGGTCGATGGCGAGGTGGTGAGCGGACATTCGGCCGTGGACCAGTCGCTCGTCACCGGCGAGCCCATTCCGGTCGAGACATGCGTCGGTGACCATGTCCTCGGGGGATCGGTCAACCACACCGGAACGCTCCTGCTCAGGGTAACCGCCATCGGCGAAGAGAGCTTCCTCAACCGCGTGATTCGCGAAGTGGAGGATGCGCGTGCGCTAAAACCCGGCATCCTGCATCTCGTCGATCGCGTGCTGCGCGTCTACACGCCTGCCGTACTGATCGTTGCGGCGCTAGCGGTTGTCGGCTGGCTGACCGCATCATGGCTTCTCGACGGGCAGATGGATATCGAGCGCGCGGTGTTCGCTGGCCTGAGCGTGCTCGTCATGGGCTACCCCTGCGCAGTCGGAATCTCCGCGCCGCTATCGATTGTGCGCGGCGCAGGCGAAGCAGCCGAGCACGGCATTCTCATGCGGACCGGAGAGGCCTTCCAGGGCTATCGACTCTGCGACACCATCGTGCTCGACAAGACCGGCACATTGACGGAGGGACGGCCCGTCGTGCGCGAGATCGAGATCGCCGAGGGTACCGAGGAGGAACTCCTCGCGGTGGCTGCGGCAGCGGAAACGTCGTCCGAGCATCCGCTCGCGCAGGCTGTGCTCGAAGCGGCACTCGCCATGAGCGCAACACTACCGGAGGTGCGATCGTTCGAGGCAATGCCGGGGAAGGGAGTCGCTGCGCTGAGCGACAAAGGCCAAATATTGGTGGGCAAACCCGGGCTCCTGACCGACCGCGGAATGGATATGTCTCCGCTCGCGAAGCGCATCGAGCACCTGGAGGAGACTGGAAGGACAGTGATCGCCGTGGGTCGCGACACGCAAGTGCTCGGCTTGATCTCCCTTGGCGATGAGCTTCGCGCCGACGCCACGGAAGTTATCGCGGCATTCCGCAATGCAGGGCTCCGCACCGTGATGGTAACCGGCGACAACGAGCGCGCGGCGCGGCGCATCGCAGAGGAGGTCGGCATCGACGAGGTGTATGCGGGCGCGCTTCCCAACGCGAAAGCAGAGGTCATCCGGCGCCTGCAGAGGGGTGGTCGCGTGGCAATGGTCGGCGACGGCATCAACGATGCGCCGTCCCTCATGCAGGCCGATGTCGGCATCGCGATGGGTGGAGGTACCGATATCGCCCTCGAGTCGGCCGATATCATCATCTTGTCGAACCGACTCGCGGCGTTGCCGATTGCCCGTCAAGTGAGTCAGCGCAGCTATCGCAAGATGCTGCAGAACGTGACCCTCGCGTTTCTCTTCAACGGTATCGGTATCCCCATGGCGGCCACGGGACTCA
>JAFEDF010000014.1 GCA_018241785.1 Pseudomonadota bacterium
GCTTCCGAAATGCTGCGCGTGTGCCGGCCGGGCGGGCGCATCGGGCTCGCGAACTGGACCCCGCAGGGTTTCATCGGCCAGGTGTTCAAGGCGATCGGCCGGCACGTCCCGCCTCCCGCAGGAGTAAAGCTGCCGGGCCTGTGGGGCACGCGCGACCGTCTCGACGAGCTCTTCGGCGCCTTCGCGACGGTCGCGGCGACACCGCGCAACTTCGTCTTTCGCTACCGGTCACCCGCGCACTTCATCGACGTGTTCCGCAACTACTACGGCCCGGTGCTGAAGGCGTTCGCATCCCTCGACACCGCCGGACAGTCGGCGCTCGCGACGGATCTCGCAGCGGTCGTCGCGCACGGCAACCGTTCGGGCGACGAAACGATGGTCGTGCCCGGCGAGTACCTCGAGGTGGTCGTCACGAAGCGCTAAGCGACCGCCTGCGGCGCGGGGCCGGCGAGGCCGCCGACTCCGTCGCGCGACTGAGGTCGAGGCTCCACACTTTCGCGAGCAGTTCCTTCAACTGCGCGAACGGCTTCGCGCCGAGCGCTGCGCGCCATTCGGCCTCGATCTCCTCCAGCAGGTCGATCATCCGGTTCCACACGGCATGGCCGCGCTTCGTGAGGTAGACGCGGCGCGCGCGGCGATCGTCGGCGGCGTCCTCGCGGCCGAGGTAGCCGAGTTGCTCGAGGCTCTTCAGCAGCTGGTTCATCGCCTGCTTGCTCATCCCGGCGCGATGCGCGAGTTCGAGCGGACGGCAGCCGTCGGGCCCCGGGTACTGCAGCACGGCCATGTGCGCGAGACGAAGCCCGGGAAAGCCCGACGCGTTGAGCCCGGCGATCAGCCGGCGCTGGATCGCCTGCGCCGGCACGCGCAGCAGCGCGCCGATCAGCAGGGAAGCCGGTCTTGCCGGGTCGACCCGGCGCCTTGACATAGCGGTCAACGCAATGTACCGTTTGCTCGCAGGTAAACTTAATTTACTATTGGAGCGCGACCATGTCAATCGGCACAGCCATCAACCCGTCGGAAGAGACGATCGGCGTCGGCCCGATCGCCATTCGCTTCCTGCTGACGGCGAACGATACCGGCGGGAGCATGTCGATCTTCGAGATGACCGTTCCCGCCGGCCACAAGATTCCCGCGCCAGCGCATCGCAACGACGCCTATGAGGAGACGCTGTACGGCGTCGAAGGCGTGCTGACGTGGACGATCGACGGCAAGCCCTTCGAGGTGGGGCCCGGCCAGGCGGTCTGCATCCGGCGCGGCGCCGTGCACCGCTTCGACAACTTCGGCAGCGTGACGGCGAAGCAGCTCGCGGTGATCGCCCCTGCGATCATGGGCCCGCAGTACTTCCACGATGCCGTCGAACTGATGCGAGCTTCGTCGGGCGGTCCACCCGATCCCGGCGCGATGGCGGCGATCTTCCGCCGGCACGGGATGACGATCGCGGCGCCCGCTGGGGCGCCGCCGGCGGGCATGACTCCCGCCCCTTGAAAGGCGGAGAATCGGGCGAATCTCAGTACATGAACCTGAAGGAGATTCGCGATGGCTACCGATTACACGTTCGGCAAGACGGTCAAGGAACCATTCGACTCGGCAGTGACCAAGGTCACTGCCGCGCTCGCCAAGGAAGGGTTCGGAGTGCTCACCGAAATCGACGTCGCGGCGACGCTCAGGAAGAAGCTCGGCACCGAGATGCGTCCCTACCGCATCCTCGGCGCGTGCAATCCGCCGCTTGCGCACCGCGCGATCGAGGCCGAGCCGCAAATCGGCGCGCTGCTGCCTTGCAACGTGGTGGTGCGCGAGGATGCAGCCGGGCGCACGCAGGTCGAGATCATGGATCCGCAATCGGTGATGCAACTCGTCGGCCGGCCGGAGATTGCGGCGCTCGCGGCGCAAGTGCGCGCGAAGCTCGAGCGGGTGCTCGCCGACGTGTGAGTCGCCGGGGCGGGACGGCGCGAGTGCGGGAACGTCGCAGCCGATGCGAACGGAGGTAATTCCGACATGAAATACCAAA
>JAFEDF010000150.1 GCA_018241785.1 Pseudomonadota bacterium
AGGAGCCCGCCGCGGAACCTCAGCTCGGCGAGATGCTGCTCGATCTCGTTGAGGTAGTCCTCGCCGAACTCCCGCCTCAGCATCGCAAAGAGCGCCGACATTCCCGGCGAGTCGAAGCGATCCGCCTGCGCATCGGCGATGCCCCGGAGCCGCCTCAGCCTCGACATCAGCATCTGCATCAGCTCGACGGCTCCGCGCAGGATGCCTGCAGGGTAGCGCGTCAGCACTCCGAAATAGTATTTCTTCTTCTCCTCGACCGTTTCCTCGACCAGCGTGTAGATCGAACGGACGACGCCGGCGTTCGCGAGGCAGTCGCGCAGGATCGCCTGCCGGTAGAGAATCGTCGCGGCGTCATTTCGCGGACCGAGCAGCAGCGCCTTGCGCGCGACGTCGAACACGTAGGCGTCGCCGCCCGCCATCGCGCCCGCGAGCGTGTCGAGCTCGAGGTCCGCCCACAATTCCTTCTCGCACGCGGCCGGTTCATGGCGCGGGCCCGCGTCGGGATCGCGAAAGTGCACCTGACGCGGGACCTCGTCGGGTGGCACGAAGTCGCGCTCCGGGTGCATCAGCCGCACCTCCATCATCGCTTGAAGCGCTCCGCCAGAGACGCGTAGTCGACATGGTATTTCTCGGCGATCGCGAGCGCGTAAATCCGCCCGCCGGGCGGCCGTCGCACGATCCTGAACGTGCGGATCGCGGGATCGCGCTGATCGACCGTGCTGGTAAGGCTCACCATCTTCGCGTTGACGGTCGCAAGCTCGTCGAGGAACGTGACGCAGACGCCGATTGCATCGAGCGCGGATACGCGCTCGAGGACCTTGCGCCCGAGAAAAATCGCGTCCTGCAGCGTCGTCGACGAGAAGATCTCGTTCATGACGACGATGCTGTCGGGTGTCATCCGCTCGAGGATCCCGCGGATGCGGACGAGGTCGTCCTGCAGCTTCCCCCTCAGGTTGGCGATGTCCTCCTGTCGCTCGAAGTGCACGTACATCCGGTCGAAATGCCATAGGGCGGCTTCGCTCCCGGCGACGGGACAACCGATCTGCGCAAGGTGGTGGAGCTGCCCGAACGTACGGGCGAAGGTCGTCTTGCCGCCGTTGTTGGGACCCGAGACTACGAATATGCGCTCGACGCCGTGGAGCGCGAAGTCGTTGCATACGACCGCCTTCCCCGCGCCTGCCAGCCCCTTCGCGAGCGCGAGATCGTAGGTGTCGCGCGCGCGCACTTCGCGACGCTCCTGCAGCATCCGCGGGTAGCACCAGCGCAGCCCCGTAGCGGCGACCGGCGCGAAATAGCCGAGCCAAGCGACGTAGAACTGCACCTCGCGATCGAAGCGCGCGATGACCGGATCGATGAACTCCGGATGCGCGGCGCCGAACGCATCTAGCGCCTGGAACGGCCCGGGATCGAGGAGCGCGACGCGGTCCTGGATCTGCGCCTCGATGTGATTGACCCCCGAGAACGCGGGAAACCGCACGCGGAAATCCTCGACCGCGGCGCGGCGGAATTTCTCGAAGGTCGTCTCGACCGCGGCCGTGTAGTCGGTCTCTCCCGCATACGGGCGCACGGTCACGGTGTCGCCGTCGATCAGGATGCAGTAGTGCACCGCAGCGAGTGCGTCGAGCACCGCGCGCACTTCGCTCTTCAGGGCTAGGAACGCCGGCGATTGCGCGTACGCCGCGAGCCAGGTGCGAAATGCGCGCATTCCGCGCGAACCGAGCGCGGCCGCGGAAAGACGCGGCAGAAGCTCCTCGACCGTTTCGGCGTAGTGGCGCGCTGCCTCCAGGTGCAAACGCTCCTTCTCGTAGCGATAGTGTGCCTTCGCCGCGTGAGTAAGGCGCATTCCGACCGTACGCATGCGCCCGGAGAACGCGCGCACGGCGGCCAGTGTCTCGTCGCACTCGAGGTCGCGGAATACTTCGTGCCGCCAGCCAATCGCGTCGACGTCGTCGAGGCGCGTATAGAAGAACGGCGCGAGGTCGTAGTCCTTCCATTCAGCGACGATCGGGTCGACGATGCGGTCGAGCGCGAGATCACGGAAGTACTCGGGCTCGTCACGCGTCTCCGCCACCGCGTCGCGCTCGCAGCGCCAGACGATGCTGAAGAACTTGGGTGGCCCAGCCTCGGCCGGATCCGCCGCCCGAACGAGCGTTGCGTTGTCGTCGACCTTCATCTCGCCGCTCCGCGCCGACGTGCAACCCAGCCAAACAGCGGGATCGCGAGGAGCTGCGTGATCACGCAGAATGCGATCGTTGCGTCGAGGGAGCGATCGTAGAGTGCACCGATGGCGGCACTGCCGAGGAACCAGAAGATGCCGTATCCCGCAGTGAAGAGGCCGAACGCCGACGCTCGACGATCGGTGGCAACCATCGGCGCAACTGCGGCCGGAATGATCGACTCGTGCACGCCGATGCCGAGGCCCCAGATCGCCGCACCAAGAAGCGCCACCCAGTAGCCGCCGAGCAACACCAGCGGGGCGAAGAGCGCACCGAACGCGGTCAACGCGATCAGGACCGGGAAGCCATGCCGATCGAACACGCGGCCCAGCACGAGCGAACCGGCACC
>JAFEDF010000151.1 GCA_018241785.1 Pseudomonadota bacterium
ACTTCTACGCCGACAGCTTCACCCCCGCCGCCGAGACCGAAGCGCGCCAGGTGTGAAGCTCCGCGAAACGGGAACGGACCCTGTTTCAGCGATCGGCCGCGCCGGGAAGCGGCGGGGATGCTCCGGCGCGCGAGTTCGACCGCGAAGGCCGGGGGAGCGGGGTACCGTGACGGGCTCAGACACCGGCTGCGTTCCGCAGCCGAACTCGCGCGTCACGGTACCCCGCTCCCCCGGCCTCCGCGGTCGGTGTAGAGCGCGCCGGAGCATCCCCGCCGCTTCCGATCGCTGAAACAGGGTCCGTTCCCGTTTCGCGGAGCTTCACACCTGGCGCGCTTCGGTCTCGGCGGCGGGGGTGAAGCTGTCGGCGTAGAAGTCGCCGGACGCGAGCCCGCGAAGCGCGGTGAAGTCGCGCCGCGCCGCGTCGATCATCGCGGGAGCGCCGCAGGCATACACCTGGTAGCCGGACAGGTCTGGAAAATCGGCGAGCACCGCCTGGTGCACGAGGCCGCTGCGTCCCGGCCACGCGTCGTCGGGCGCAGGCTCGGAGAGCACCGGGATGAAGGTGAAGTTCGCGTGCTGCGTCTGCCAGCGGCCGGGTAGCTCGGCGAGATAGAGGTCGCGCTTCGCTCGCGCGCCCCAGTAGAGCGCCATCTCGCGCGGAATCCGGTGGAACAGCATGTGCTCGATGATCGCCTTGATCGGCGCGAAGCCGGTGCCCCCGGCGACGAAGATCACCGGCTTGTCGGTGTCCTCGCGCAGGTAGAAGCTGCCGAGCGGACCCTCGAGGCGCAGGATCTCGCGCCCGTGATAGCTCGTGAACAGCGGGTCGGTGAACAGCCCGCCCGGCGTGTGCCGGATGTGGAGCTCGAGCAGTCGATCGGCGTGCGGCGGGGTCGCGATCGAGAAGCTTCGCCGATGCCCGTCCTTCAGCAGGAAGTCGACGTACTGGCCGGGCAGGTACTGCAGGCGTTCGCTCGCCGGCAGCTTCAGCCGCACGATGGCGACGTCGGGGGCGGGCTTGTCGATCGACTCGATCCGGCAGGGCAGCCGCTTGATCGAGATGTCTCCCGCACGCCGCACTTCGCGGGCCTCGATGACGAGGTCGCCCCGCGGGCGCGCGCAGCAGAAGAGCGCGTAGCCCTGCCGCTTCTCGTCGTCGGTCAGGGCGGACGGCTGGCACGCGCCGTGGTCGACGCTGCCCTCTACGACCTTGCCCTTGCACGATCCGCACGCGCCGTTGCGGCAGCCGTAGGGAATCATCAGGTCGGCGCGCATCGCCGCCTGCAGCACCGTCTCATCGGGCTCGCAGGGGAACGTGTGGCCGCCGGGGCGTGTGGTAATCTGGAATGTCATCGAAGGATGGGCGTCGCGGCGGCATGACGCAACGGGTTCTGCTGGTGGGCTGCGGCGACGTCGCACTGCGCGTTGCCGAGCGGCTGCGCGATCGCGCAAGGCTCTACGGCGTCACGCGCAACCGCGACGACACGCGGAGGATGCGCGCTCACGGCGTCGTGCCGCTCACCGCGGACCTCGACGATCTCGCGACGCTCGCGCGGCTGAAGCTCGCCCCGGAGGCCGTGCTTCATTTCGCGCCGCCGCCTTCCGAAGGTCGCGATGACCCGCGCACGCGCCGGTTGCTGGCTGCGCTCACGAGGGCGCGGATTATACCGCGGCGCTTCGTGTACATCTCGACGTCGGGCGTCTACGGCGACTGCGCCGGCGCCGAGGTCGACGAAACGCGCCCGCGGCGCGCGCAGACCCCGCGCGGGCGCCGCCGCGTCGCCGCCGAGGAGCGCCTGCGCGCCTGGGCCGCGCGAAGGCGCGTGGTGCTCGCCATCCTGCGCGTTCCCGGAATCTACGCGCCCACGCGGCTGCCGCTCGAGCGCGTGCGCCAGGGCACTCCGGCGCTCGCTCCCGACGTCGACGTCTACACCAATCACATCCACGCCGACGATCTCGCGCGTGCCGTCGTCGCCGCCCTGTGGCTCGGACGCCCGAACCGCGCCTACAACGTCAACGACGACAGCGCGATGAAGATGGGCGCGTGGTTCGACGCCGTCGCCGACGCCTACCATCTGGCGCGCCCGCCGCGCGTGTCATGGGAGGATGCCGAACGCCAGATCGCGCCGATGCTGCTTTCGTACATGAGCGAGTCGCGGCGCCTGTCCAACCTGCGGATGAAGCGCGAGCTTCGCGTGCGCCTGCACTACGCAACTCCGGCGGCGATGCTCGCCGAGAGCGCGCCGCGCACGCTGAAGCGCCAGCTCGCGTTGCCGATATGAGCGGGGTGCCGACATGAGTGCGCTGACGCTCGTCGAGCGCCTCGACGCCTACGAGCGCCTGCTGCGGCTCGACAAGCCGATCGGCACGCTTCTCCTGCTGTGGCCGACGCTGTCGGCGCTGTGGCTCGCCTCGCGCGGCGCGCCGGGGGTCTCGCTGATCGCGATCTTCGTCGTCGGCACGTGGCTGATGCGCTCGGCGGGCTGCGCGGTCAACGACTGGGCCGATCGCGACTTCGACGGGCACGTCAAGCGCACTGCGCAGCGGCCGCTCGCCGCCGGTGTCATCGCGCCGTGGGAGGCGCTGCTGCTCGCGGCGGCGCTCGCGGCGGTCGCGTTCGTGTTCGTGCTGTTCACCAACCGCACGGCGATCCTGTGGTCGCTCCCGGCGCTGGCGATCGCCATCGCGTACCCGTTCTTCAAGCGCTTCTTCGCCATTCCACAGGCGTTTCTCGGCGTCGCGTTCTCGTTCGGCATCCCGATGGCGTATGCCGCCGCACAGAACCGGATTCCGGCGATCGCCTGGATCCTCCTCGTCATCAACCTCTTCTGGGTGATCGCCTACGACACGGAGTACGCGATGGTCGACCGCGACGACGACGTGAGGCTCGGCATCCACACGTCGGCACTTGCATTCGGACGCTACGACGTGTTCGCCGTGGCGGCCTGCTACGCGGTCTACATCGCCGCGATGGCATGGGTCGGGCGCGTCTACGCGCTCGGGTGGCTCTACGCGGCGGGCCTCGTCGCCGCGGCGGCCTTCGCGCTGCAGCACCTGTGGCTGATCCGCGGGCGCGACCGCAACGCCTGCTTCCGGGCCTTCCTCGGCAACCATTGGCTCGGCTTCGCGGTCTTCGCCGGAATTGCGCTCGACTACGCGTTCTCGCGCGGGAGCTGGCCGCACACGTGGTAGCCGCGGGGCGGCGCACCGCTTCGCTCCGGCGCGGGTTGCCGCCGGTGCTGGCACCCGACGCTCGCGTGCTGATCCTCGGCAGCTTCCCGGGCGAGGCCTCGCTCGCCGCGCACCAGTATTACGCGCACCCGCGCAACCACTTCTGGCCGATCCTCGGTGCGCTCGTCGGCGAGTCGCTCGCCGAGCTGCCGTACGGCGAGCGGATCGGCCGCGTCAAGGCCAATCGCATCGCCATCTGGGACACGATCGTTGCGTGCGAGCGGCGAGGCAGCCTCGACGCGGCGATCCGCAATGCGTCGCGTGCCGAAGTGCGACGGGTCGAGCGCGTCGCAGCGGGCCTCGTTGCCGTCTGCTTCAACGGCGCCACCGCCGGGCGCGCACGGGGCACCTGGGAGGCGGCCGGGTACCGGACGCTGCAGCTGCCGTCGACGAGCCCCGCCTACACGCTTCCGGTCGACGCCAAGCTGGCGGCGTGGCGCCGGCTCGCCGACTATCTGTGACCCGGCGATCGCTCAGTACGAGAGCAGGACGAGCTTGTGCGCGCGGTGTCTCGCCGGTGCGCGATCGGCCGGTCCGGCGACGCCGTCCGCGGCGGTTGCGAGCACGACCTCGGGAGCGCGGTCGCCGAGGGTCACCGTGAACGCGACCTCGGTCATCGCCGCCATCGGGGTTCCCGCGCGCACGGCGGTTCCCGCCGCTGCGGCGGCGTCGCGGATCCTCCCGCGCGTGGCGGTCCTCGCGAGGTGCCGTTCACCGGCAGGGAGGCCGGCTCCGGCGAGGCTCGCGTAGCGCAGCATGGAGTCGTGCAGCAGTCGATTCATCGCTTTCGATTCGAATTCGGCGGCGCGCCCGGAATCGCTCGAGGTCCGCGGTAAACTCCCGGCGGCACACGGGTGGCGCACCCCTTCACCCGTTTCTTCGACCACGACCGATCGCAATGATTCGACTATCGCGCGTGGCGCCGCGCCCGGCGAGTGAACCTTCGATGCCGCGAAGGCCGAATATTCACGTTGCGCCCGGGCTTCAGGGGCCGGCGGAGCGCCGCGAGCCATGAGCTATCGCGACCTGCGCGATTTCATCGCCCAGCTCGAAGCGCGCGGCGAACTCGTGCGCGTGCGCGAGACCGTCGATCCCAGGCTCGAAATGACCGCCGTCTGCGACCGCGTGCTGCGCCAGGGCGGCCCGGCGCTGCTGTTCGAATCGCCTGCCGGCCGGCGCGAAGGTCCGGGCGGCGCGGTGATCCCGGTGCTCGGCAACCTGTTCGGCACGCCTCGGCGGGTCGCCGTCGCAATGGGCGCCGATCCGGCGGACTGGCAGCGTTCGCTGCGCGAGGTCGGTCACCTGCTGTCGGCGCTGAAGGAGCCCGAGCCGCCGAAAGGACTCGCCGACGCGTGGCGCAACACGCGCCCGCTGATGATGAAGGTGCTCGACATGGCGCCGAAGCTGCGCAGCTCCGGACCGTGCCAGGAGGTGGTCTGGGAGGGCGCCGACGTCGACCTCGGCCGGCTGCCGATCCAGACCTGCTGGCCGGGCGACGCCGGGCCGCTCATCACCTGGGGCCTCACCGTCACCCGCGGCCCGCGCCAGAAGCGCCAGAACCTCGGCATCTATCGCCAGCAGGTGCTCTCGCGCGACAAGGTGATCGTGCGCTGGCTTGCGCACCGCGGCGGCGCGCTCGACTTCCGCGATCACGCGCAGGCGTCACCGGGGGTGCCGTTCCCGCTCGCCGTCGTGCTCGGCGCCGATCCGGCGACGATCCTCGGCGCCGTGACCCCGGTGCCCGATACCTTGTCCGAATACCAGTTCGCCGGTTTGCTGCGCGGTGCGCGCACCGAGGTCGTCGCCTGCCTGGGACACGAATTGCAGGTGCCTTCGTCGGCCGAGATCGTCCTCGAGGGATCCATCAGGCCCGATGCCGGCGATCCGTCGGGATACGAGACGGCCCTCGAGGGACCGTTCGGCGACCACACCGGCTACTACAACGAGGTCGAGCGCTTTCCGGTGCTGACGATCGAGCGCATCACGCTTCGCCGCGACCCGATCTACCATTCGACCTACACCGGCAAGCCGCCCGACGAGCCTGCGGTGCTAGGCGTCGCCTTGAACGAGGTGTTCGTCCCGCTGCTCCAGCGCCAGTTTCCGGAGATTGCCGACTTCTACCTGCCCCCCGAGGGCTGCAGCTACCGGCTCGCGGTCGTGTCGATGAGGAAGCAATACGCGGGGCACGCGAAGCGCGTGATGTTCGGCATCTGGAGTTTCCTGCGCCAGTTCATGTACACGAAGATGATCGTCGTGACCGACGACGACGTCGACATCCGCGACTGGAAGGAGGTCGTGTGGGCGCTCACCACGCGGGTCGACCCGGCGCGCGACACGCTGATCGTGCCCGGCACGCCGATCGACTACCTCGATTTCGCGTCGCCGGTCGCGGGGCTCGGCAGCAAGCTCGGCATCGACGCCACCAACAAGTGGCCGGGCGAGACTGCGCGCAACTGGGGGCGTCCGATCGCACCCGACGCGGCGCTTGCCGCGCGCGTCGACCTGCTCCTCAAGTCAGCCGGCCTCTGATCTCACCGGTCCGACACGCGCCGGTGTCCGCGCAGCGCGCGCACGAGGCGGTAGGCGACGATTCCGATCGAGATCGCGCGCGCCGCGACGCCGAGCCGGCTCGCGCCGACGAAGGGAATCGCGAGGCCGAGGGCACGCGCGAGCAGCGGATGGGTGTTCCGGAAGCGGCCGGCCGCACCGCGTGTGCCGAACGAATCGGCAAGCTCGCGCGTTGCGACCGCGAAGTCGACGCGGTCGAGATCGACGCGCGCAACGAGCAGTTCGCGCCGCGCGGCGAGATCGGCGCGGGCGCTCAAGCTGTGCTCCCGCTGTCGGATCCGCCGCCTGCTTCCTGCTTGCGCGGACGGTGCGCCCCCAGCCACTCGGCGTCGCGGCGCAGCGCCTCGGCCGTCGCAGCGAACGGAACCGCGCCTTCGCGGCGCACCCGCCGCTGCGCGGCCAGCGCGGCGATGCCCGCCGCCGCGTAGACGATCGCCACGATCGCGATCGCAGCGTAGCGATGATCGTCCCAGAACCAGGCGATGACGCCGAGGGTCACCACCATCGCGGTCAGCGCGAAGGCCACGGCCGCCGCGGCAATGAGCACGATCGACGACTTGATGCGCTCGCGCTCCTGTGCGAATTCGACGCTTGCGAGCTCGAGGCGCGTGCGAACGAGCGCGAGCGCCGACGCTCCGACCCGGCTCGCCGCGTCGCGGATCCCGCCGTCCTCGCCGGACATGGCGGCCGCTTTCGCTCAGCGACGGTTCATCAGCAGCCCGGCCACGAGCCCGAGCGCGCCGGCGACGCCGACGGCGATCCACGGGTAGTCGCGGACGTAGGCGTCGGTCGCCTGCGCAGCATCCTTCGCGCGGTCGATCGCCTCGCCTTGCAGCTCCTGCAGGCGCAGCTTCGCCGCCAGGAGCTTCGCCTCGACCTGGGCCCGCAGGTCCTTGGCGCGTTCGCCGGATTCGGCTCCGGCACGCTTCAGCAGGTCTTCGGCGTCGGAGATCAGCGCCGAGAAATCGTCGAGGAGCGTTTCGCGCGGACTGTTCATGCTCGACTCCATCGGGTGAGGTGCGGGTGCGCCGGTACGCGGTGGAGCGATGCGCGGCGCCGGGGCCATTATAGCGACGCCGGCTTGCAGCGGGTGCCGGGTCGTGGTCTGATGCGACGGCGCCGGCCGGGCCTTGATTCCGATCGCGCCACCCCGATCTATCGGACCGTTTCGGGCGACGCCACCCGGCGCTTCGCCCGAGGGAGACCACGATGGCCGATTTTCCCGTATCCGCTGGCCCGTCGACGCAGGCCGCACCCCCGCTTCCGACCGGCGCCGCGCTGATCGTCTACGTTCTCTTCGCGGTGGCGGCGGTGATCGGCGTCGCGTCGCACGGCTTTCCCCTGTTCGCGCCGCTGTTCGGTCTGGTCGGCTTGATCGCCATCGTCGTTGCGTACGTGAAGCGAAGCGAGGCGACGGGAACCTGGCTCGCGTCGCATTTCCGCTGGCTGATCCGCACGTTCTGGTGGTCGCTGCTGTGGGCGATGATCGGCGGGCTCGTGCTGGTGACGCTCGGCCTCGTCCTGATCGGTATTCCGATCGCGTTCGCGATCTGGGCGGTCGACACGATCTGGGTGATCTACCGCGTCATCCGCGGCTACCTGCTGTTCCATTCGAGCCAGCCGGTGCCCGGCATGTAAGGCGCGTCAACGGCGCCGCGCCTCGCCGTACGCGGCGCCGTGGTCGTACACCCATTCAACGAGCGCGTCGAGCGCCGGCGACGCGCGCTCGGCGTGGCGATCGTTGACGAGGACGACTACCGAGAACCAGCGATCGTCGGCATCGATCACGTATCCGGCGATCGCGCGCACGTCGTCGAGCGTTCCCGTCTTGAGGACCGCCTGCCCGGCGACGCGCTCGTCGCGAAAGCGCCGCGCCAGCGTGCCGTCGGTCGCGGCGACGGGCAGCGTGTTGGCGAACGCATCGCGCAGGTTGCTGCGGCTCGCGGCGACGAGCAGGCGATTCAGTCCCGCGGCGGTCGCCCGCGCGCTGCGCGACAGACCCGAGCCGTTGACGAGGACGAGTCCGGGCATCGCGAGCCCGGTCGAGGCGAGGTAGCGCCGCACCGCGCCGATCGCCGCGGGGAAGGTCGCCGGCGGCGGCCTCGCCGCCGTCGCGAGCGTGAGGAAGAGCTGCTGCGCCATCACGTTGTTCGAATACTTGTTGATGTCGGTGACGACGTCGTAGAGCGGCGGCGACGCCAGCGTCGCGAACGGCGCGACGCCGGCGGGGGCGCGGCCTTCGCGGAGGGCGCCGTCGAAACGTCCTCCGGCGGCGCGGAACGCCCACGCGAGCGCGTCGCCGGCGTAGTGCCGGTGATCGAGCACCGAGATCCACCAGTCGCGCGCGCCGCAGCTCGCCGGATACGAGCCGTGGAAGGCGAGCGTCGCGCGGTCGCCGCGGTCGTCGATCGCAAGGCCGGCACGCTCGCGCCAGTTGCCGCAGTCGATGCCCTGCGCGAGCGACGGAGCATGTGCGAGCGTCACCGAGGCGAGCGCCGGCTCCATCGTCACGGCGACTCCGGAATCGCTCGCCGACGGCGCAAGGACCAGGTGGATCGCCTTGAAATTCACGAGCAGCGCATCGGGACCGACGTTGTAGGGTTTCTCGGGCTCGGAGTCGAACGCCCCGGGATCGAACGGCGGCAGCCGAAAGAAGCTTCGGTCGAGCACGAGGTCGCCGTCGATGGCGTCGAGCCCGTTCGCGCGCAGTTCGGCGGCGAGCGCCTGGAGCTGTTCGACGGTGATCGACGGATCGCCGTAGCCCTTGACGACCAGGTTCCCGTGCAGCACGCCTCCTTCGAGCGGGCCGCCGAGCCAGACTTCGGTGCGCCAGCGGTAGTCGGGGCCGAGGAGGTTCAGCGCCGACCACGTGGTGACGAGCTTCATCACTGACGCCGGGGATCGCAGCCGGCCGGCGTTGAGCGCGATGATCGGCGCGCGCGCCGCGGTGTCCTGCACGACGACCGAGACGTGGGCAAGCGGGACGCCCGATCGCGCGAAGACTTGCGCGAGGCCGGGAGGCAGCGCCGCGGGCGCGGCGCCCGCAGCGACGGCGGCCGGCGCTGCGGCAAGCATCGCAACCAGCGCTGCCATCGCGCGCGCGCCCGCGAGCGTCATGGGAGCGCGTCGGCCTTCGCGGGCGCCGTCACGCCGTCAGGCCGCATCGATCGCGAGGAGGGTGCGCTCGACGAGGAACGCGAACTCATCGTCGGTGACGGTGTACGGCGGCATGAAGTACACGGTGTCGCCGATCGGGCGCAGCACGATGCCGCGAGCGAGCGCCGCCGACGCGAAGCGGCGCGCGAACCGCGGCCCTGCGGCGCCGACCTCGAATGCGATGATCATCCCGCATTGGCGCAAGCCGCGCACGCGCGGGTGATCGGCGAGCGGGCGTGCGAGCATGCGCCAGCGCGAGGCGCGCTCGCGGTTGGCCGCGATCACGCCGTCATGCTCGAAGATGTCGAGCACGGCGAGCGCAGCCGCGCAGGCGAGCGCGTTGCCGGTGTACGAGTGCGAGTGGAGGAATGCCTGCGCGACGCCGTCGGCGTAGAACGTGTCGAACACGCGGTCGGTGGTGAGCACGCACGAAAGCGGCAGGTAGCCTCCGGTGATGCCCTTGGAAAGGCAGAGGAAGTCGGGGGCAATCGCCGCCTGCTCGCAGGCGAACATCGTTCCGGTGCGCCCGAAGCCGGTCATGATCTCGTCGGCGATCAGGTGCACGTCGTGCCGTGCGGTGAGCTCGCGGGCGCGCGCGAGGTAGCGCGGCGCATACATCGCCATCCCGCCGGCACCCTGCACGAGCGGCTCGACGATCAGCGCGGCGAGTTCGCCGGCACTGCGCTCAAGCAGCGCTTCGAGCGCGGCGAGCGCCACGTCGAGCGCCGCCTCGGGATCGGCGCCATCGCGCGCTGCCGGCGACGGCAGCACCGGCCCTTCGTGCAGCAGCGGCGCATACGCTTCGCGAAAGAGCGCGACGTCGGTGACGCCGAGCGCTCCGACGGTCTCGCCGTGGTAGCCGCCGCCGAGTCTCGCGAAGCGGGATTTTGCGCGCTGCCCTCGCCGCGACCAGCAGTGGAAGCTCATCTTGAGCGCGATCTCGGTCGCCGAGGCGCCGTCCGAGGCGAAGAACGCGTGCCCAAGTCCCGGCGGAGCGAGCGCAGCGAGGCGCTCGGCGAGCATGACTGCAGGACGGTGCGTGAAGCCCGCCAGCATCACGTGCGAGAGCTCGCGCATCTGCGCGGCGATCGCGGCGTCGATGCGCGGGTTCGCGTGGCCGAACAGGTTCACCCACCACGATGCGACCGCGTCGAGGTAGCCCCTTCCGGCGAAGTCGTAGAGCCACGGGCCCGCGGCGCGTGCGATCGCGAGGGGCGGGTCGTCCTCGTGCAGCTTCATCTGCGTGCACGGGTGCCACAGCGCACGCAGGCTGCGCCGCGCCCAGTCGGCGCCTTCGACGGTCATCCGAGGCGTGCGGACATCCGCGCGACCGCGGCGACGAGCTCGCGCGCAATCCCCGGCTCGCGGACCGAATGGCCCGCGTCGGGGACGATGACGAGCTCGGACGAAGGCAGCGCACGGGCGAGCCGATAGGCGCTCGCCGGGGGGCAGACGACGTCGTAGCGGCCCTGCACGATCGTGCAGGCAAGCCCGGCGAGGCGGCTCGCGCCGTCGACGATCGCGTTCGGGGCGAGGAACGCGTCATGGACGAAGTAGTGCGCCTCGATGCGCGCGATGGCGAGCGAGGAGTCGTCGATCGCCGCGCCGCCATCGGGGCGCGGCAGAAGCGTCGAGCACGCGCTCTCGTAGCGGTCCCAGGCGCGCGCGGCGGGGAGGTGCACGGCGGGATCCGGGTCGACGAGCCGCCGGTGGTATCCGGCCAGAAGATCGCTGCGCTCGTGCGCGGGAAGCTCGCCGGCGAAGCGTTCCCACGCATCGGGGAAGAACTGCCGCATCCCCGTCATGAACCAGTCGATTTCCGCGCGGCTCGCGAGGAAGATCCCGCGCAGGATGAGGCCGAGGACGCGCTCGCGATGCGCCTCGGCATAGGCGAGCGCGAGGGTCGATCCCCACGAGCCCCCGAAGAGCACCCAGCGGTCGATCCCGAGGTGCCCGCGCAGCCGCTCGATGTCGTCGATGAGGTGCGCGGTCGTGTTGTCGGTGACGTCGGCGCGGGGCGTCGAGCGGCCGGCCCCGCGCTGGTCGTAGAGGACGATCCGCCAGAGCGCGGGATCGTAGAAGCGCCGGTGGTGCGGCAGCGCGCCGCCACCGGGGCCGCCGTGCACGAACAGGATCGGCAGCCCCTTCGGGTTGCCGCATGACTCCCAGTACATCGAATGACGCGCGTCGAGCGCGAGCATTCCTGCGGCGTGCGGGGCACACTCGGGGAAGAGCGCGCCCTCCGGCAGCGCGCTTCGCGCGTCGATCACGCTGGCGGTGCGGCGGCGCTGCGCCTTCCCTTGAACGGCACGACTTTCTGGCGCTGCTCGCCGAGCCCGGTGATGCCGAGGGTGACCACGTCGCCGGCGCGCAGCCACTGCGGCGGCTTCATGCCCATGGCGACGCCCGGGGGCGTACCGGTGGTGACGATGTCGCCGGGAACGAGCGTCATGTAGCGCGACACGTCGGCGACGAGTGCGGCGACGCCGAAGATCATCGTGCGGGTGTTGCCGGTCTGCCGGCGTTCGCCGTTCACGTCGAGCCACATGTCGAGCTCCTGCGGAGCACGGATCTCGTCGGCGGTGACGAGCCAGGGGCCGGTCGGGCCGAACGTGTCGCAGCCCTTGCCCTTGCCCCACTGCGAGGCGCCCCGGCGCAGCTGGAAATCGCGCTCGGACACGTCGTTGACGATGCAGTAGCCGGCAACGTGCTTCAGCGCGTCCTTCTGCTCGACGTAGCGCGCGGTGCGCCCGATCACGAACGCGAGCTCGACCTCCCAGTCGAGCTCGGTCGAATCACGCGGAATCATGATGTTGTCGTGGGCGCCGACCATCGAGCTCGGTGTCTTGAAGAACACCACCGGAGCCGCGGGAATCGGTACGCCCGCCTCGCGCGCGTGGTCGGCGAAGTTGAGCCCGATCGCGACGAACTTCGACGGCGCCGCCACGCAGGGGCCGAGCCGCGGCCGGCCCTTCACCGCAGGCAGCCGCCGCGTGTCGAGCCGCCGCAGTGCGGCGAGCGACGAAGGCGCGAGTGCGGCGCCGTCGATGTCGTGGACCTTGCGCGAGAGGTCGCGCAGCACGCCGTCGGCGTCGATGAGCCCCGGCTTCTCGCGTCCCGGTGGTCCGTAGCGTACGAGCTTCATGTGAATTTCCTCCAGAGTGTCAGATGGTCATCCCGCCGTCGCAGGAACAGATGCTGCCGGTGACGAAAGCCGCTTCGTCGGAGGCGAGGAACACGACGAGCGGCGCGATCTCGTCGGCGGTGGCGAGGCGGCCCATCGGCTGGCGCGCGACGAACATCCGCCGCGCCTCCTCCGGATCCGGATGCGCCGCAATCCGCTGCGCGAGCGAAGGCGTGTCGACGGTGCCGGGCGCGACCGCGTTGCAGCGCACGCCCTGGCGAACGTAGTCGGCGGCGATCGATTTCGTGAGCCCGACGACGGCGGCCTTGGACGCGCCGTAGGCGAAGCGGTTCGGCAAGCCGTGCACCGAACTCGCGACCGACGCCATGTTGACGATCGAAGCGCCGGCGCCGGTCGCCTCGAAGTGCGCGAGCATCTTCGGCAGCGCCGCGCGGATGGTGACGTACATCGCGCGCACGTTGAGGCGAAAGCTCGTGTCCCAGTCTTCCGGGCCGCACTGGAGGATCGATCCCTGGTGAACCCATCCCGCGCAGTTGAAGAGGACCTGCAGCGGCGGCAGCGCGTCGATCGTCGCGGCGACCGCCGCGTCGTCGAGGACGTCGAGCGGCTGCGTCGTCAGGTTCTCGATTCCGCGCAGGCCCGCAAGCGCCGCGGCGTCGACGTCGGTCGCGAGGACCCGCGCGCCCTCGCGCGCCATCGCGACTGCGGTCGCACGACCGATGCCCTGTGCCGCCGCTGTGACGAGCGCGGATTTTCCTGCGAGCCTGCCCGGCATTCCGGATTCCCGTTCGCGCGCCCCGGCGTCTCCCGCTCTGGCGGGGCGCATGCAATGCCGGTGGATTCTACCGCGCGCGTCGGCGCGGGCCGCTCAGTGCATCAACGCATCGACGATGAAGGCGAAGGCGATCCGCCACGCTGCCGCCGCCGCGCCGGCCTCGTAGGTGTCGCGATCCTCGGTCGCGAACGCGTGGCCCGCGTCGGGCAGCACGGCGAGCGTGTACCGACGATTGGCCGCGGTGAGCGCCTGCGCGATGCGCCCGTGCTCGTCGGCGGTGATCGACGCATCCTTCGCGCCGTAGATCAGCAGTTGCGGCGCGGCGAGCTCGGGCACACGCTCGACGAGCGCCCGGCGCTGCCCGGGGGCGGCCGGCGCGATGCCGCCGCCGTAGAACGACACCGAGGCGGCGAGCCGATGGCCGTGCGTCGCGTTGGCGAGGAACGCAAGGCGCCCGCCCATGCAGAATCCGATGGCCGCGATGCCGTCGTCGCGCGCGCCTTCGGCGGTCAGCGCGTCGATCGACGCGGCGACGTCGGTCATCGCAGCGTCGTCGTCGAGCAGATGCGCGCGCGAGCGCGCAGCCTCGAGGTCCGCGTAGCCGAACTCGTCGCCGTGATAGAGGTCGGGCGCGATGGCGAGGTAGCCGGCGCGGGCGAAACGCTCGCAGACGCCGCGAAGCCACGGCGTCAAGCCGAACACCTCCATCAGCACGATCACGCCGGTCCCGGGCACCCCGGAGGGCCGCGCAAGCCACGCCCGCGCGCCGGTCGCCAGCGCCGTCATCGAGGCTCTTTCACTCTGCGCTGCCATCGGCTGACCTCGCGGCGACGCGCTCCCGACAGCAGGATGAGACGACTGCGGCCGCCCCGCAAGGAGCATCGGCGCGCGATCGGCGCAGCGCCGGCGAAGTGTTGCGCGGACGGCAGCCCGCGCGCGGTATACTGGTCGGACCACTCGACCACCCGGATACGGTACCGCGGCACCGCCGGGGATCGGTGGACGCCGATGCCGACGCACTCCACCCTCACGATCCGGCTGCACCCCGCCGACGACGTCGTCATCGCGCGCGTGGAGCTCGCCGGAGGGACGGTGCTCGCCGATGAAGGCGTCACCGTCGCCGGTCCGATCCCGCCCGGCCACAAGGTGGCGGCGCGTCCGCTCGCCGCGGGCGAGGCGGTGCGTCGCTACAACCAGGTGATCGGCTTTGCGCTGCGCGCCATCGCTGCCGGCGAGCACGTCCACCTGCACAACCTCGCGATGGGCACCTTCGCGCGCGAGCACGCGGTCGGCGCCGACGTTCGCGCGACCGCGTACGTCGACTCGCCCGCGACGTTCATGGGCATCGTCCGCCGCGAAGGCCCCGCCGCCGGCCGCGTCGCGACGCGCAACTACGTCGGCATCCTGTCGACGGTCAACTGCTCGGCGACGGTCGCGCGCGGGATCGCCGCCCACTTCACCGCGGAGCGGCTCGGGGCGTTCCCCAACGTCGACGGCGTGGTCGCGCTGACGCACGCCGCCGGATGCGGGATGGACGTCGCGGGCGAGGGCATGCGGGTGCTGCGCCGCACGTTTGCCGGCTATCTGCGCCACGCCAATTTCGGCGCCGTGGTCATGGTCGGGCTGGGCTGCGAAGTCAACCAGGCGGGCGCACTGCTCGACGAGGCCGGCCTTCGCGAGAGTCCGTTCATCGCGAGCTTCTCGATCCAGGACAGCGGCGGGACGGCGAAGTCGATCGCCCGCGGCATCGATCTCGTCGAGCGGATGCTGCCGCGCGTCAACGCGGTCGCGCGCGAGCCGGTCGCCGCCTCGGCGCTCGTCCTCGGCCTGCAGTGCGGCGGCTCCGACGGCTATTCGGGCATCACCGCCAACCCGGTGCTGGGTGCCGCGACGGACCTGCTCGTCCGTCATGGCGGCACCGCGATCCTGTCCGAGACTCCCGAGATCCACGGCGCCGAGCACCTGCTCACGCGGCGCGCGGTGTCGCCCGCGGTTGCCGCGAAGCTCATCGCGCGGCTCGACTGGTGGGAGGACTACACTGCGCGCGAGCGCGGCGAGATGAACAACAATCCGTCTCCGGGAAACAAGGCCGGCGGCCTCACGACGATCCTCGAGAAGGCGCTGGGATCGGTCGCCAAGGGCGGCACGACGCGCCTCGTCGACGTCGTCGAATACGCCGAGCCGGTGACCTCGCGCGGACTCGTGTTCATGGATACCCCCGGCTACGATCCAGTCTCCGCCACCGGGCAGGTCGCCGGGGGTGCCAACCTCATCGTGTTCACCACCGGACGGGGATCGGCCTACGGCTGCGCGCCGACGCCGTCGCTGAAGCTCTCGACCAACACCGCCCTCTGGCAGCGCCAGCAGGACGATATCGACCTCAATTGCGGGGAGATCCTCGACGGCACGGCCACCGTCGACGGCCTCGGCAGGACGCTCTTCGAGGCGATGCTCGCGACGGCGTCGGGGGTGAAGACGAAGAGCGAGCTCTTTGGGTACGGCGAAAACGAATTCGTGCCGTGGCAGCTCGGCGCGGTGATGTGACTCCCCCTCGCCGACGTTCCTGTCGCCTCGCACAACCGACCATGGCCGCCGACCCGCCGCACCGGATGCGCAAGCCGCTGCGCTCGACCCAGTGGTTCGGCCGGCACGACCGCGACGGCCTCGTGCACCGGTCGTGGATGAAGAACGAGGGCATTCCGCACGACCAGTTCGACGGCAGGCCGGTGATCGGCATCTGCAACACGTGGTCGGAGGCGACCCCGTGCAATGCGCATTTCCGCGATCTCGCCGAACACGTCCGGCGCGGCGTGCTCGACGCCGGCGGCTTCCCGATCGAGTTCCCGGTGATGAGCCTCGGCGAGACGCTGATGCGGCCGACGACGATGCTCTTCCGCAACCAGTGCGCGATGGACGTCGAGGAGTCGATCCGCGCCAACCCCTTCGACGGCGTCGTGCTGCTGATGGGCTGCGACAAGACGACCCCGGCGCTGCTGATGGGCGCGGCGTCGTGCGACCTGCCGACGATCGGGGTCTCGGGCGGCCCGATGCTGAACGGCAAGTTCCGCGGCGAGGACATCGGGTCGGGCACGCACGTCTGGAAGTTCACCGAGATGCTGAAGACCGGCGCGATGACCGAGGAGGACATGGTCGAGGCGGAGAGCTGCATGTCGCGCTCGGCGGGCCATTGCATGACGATGGGCACCGCCTCGACGATGGCTTCGCTCGTCGAGGCGCTCGGGATCGGCCTGCCGATGAACGCGTCGATCCCCGCGGTCGACTCGCGCCGCAAGGTGCTGGCACGCCTTGCCGGGCGCCGGATCGTCGCGATGGTGCACGAGGATCTCGCAATGTCGAAGATCCTCACCCGCCACGCGTTCGAGAACGCGATCGTGGTGAACGGCGCGATCGGCGGCTCGACCAATGCGGTCGTGCACCTGCTCGCGATCGCAGGGCGCATCGGCGTCCCGCTCGCGCTCGACGACTGGGACCGCCTCGGGCGCGACGTTCCATGCCTCGTCAACCTGATGCCCTCGGGCCGGTACCTGATGGAGGACTTCCACTACGCCGGGGGCATTCCCGTGGTGATCCGCGAGCTCGGCGGGAGGATCCACCGGCGGGCCCTCACCGCGAACGGCCGCACGATCTGGGAGAACTGCAGGCGTGCGATCAACTGCAACCCCAGGGTGATCACCCCCATCGCACGACCGTTCAAGCGGCGCGGCGGAATCGCGGTGCTCCAAGGCAACCTCGCTCCAGACGGCGCGGTGCTGAAACCCTCGGCGGCGACGCCGGCGCTCATGAAACACCGCGGCCGCGCGGTGGTGTTCAGCGACATCGACGACCTCAACCGCCGCATCGACGACCCCGGGCTCGACGTCCGCCCGGACGACGTGCTGGTGCTGAAGAACTGCGGACCGCGGGGGTACCCCGGCTTCCCCGAGGTCGGCAACTTCGCGCTGCCCGCGAAGCTCCTGAAGCGCGGGGTCACCGACATGGTCCGCATTTCCGACGCGCGGATGTCGGGGACGGCCTACGGGACCGTCGTCCTGCACGTCGCCCCCGAGGCGGCTGCGGGCGGTCCGCTCGCGCTGGTCGAAAACGGCGACACGATCGAGCTCGACGTCGCGAGGCGCAGGCTCCACCTCGACGTCCCCGACGCCGAGCTCGAGCGGCGCCGCGCGAACTGGAGGCCGCCTGCCCCTCACGCGGCACGCGGCTGGGTCAGGCTCTACTGCGCGACCGTCCAGCAGGCCGATCGCGGCGTCGATCTCGATTTCCTCGTCGGCGGCTCGGGGGCCGGCGTCGGCCGCGAAAGCCACTGACGCGGCGCGGGCCGGTGCCCGCCCTGCGTCACCCGCGCCCGGATCCCCTGGCACGCCGCGAGTGGGCGCCCGGCGATGCCTTGGCCGCTCGCCGAATGGACGGGGACGCGAGCCGACCGGGGGTGCGCGAGAAGTAGTCGAGGTACTCGGCGAGCTGCGGGCCGAGCCTCGTCAGTTCCTCGCGATGGGCGGCCGCGAGCTTCTCGAAGATCCGCAGTCCGCGCGGCGTCAGCTGGAGGTTGACCTTGCGCCGGTCGTCGGTGGCCGTCCTGCGGGTCACCAGGCCCTCGTCCTGAAGGCGGTCGACCAGCCCGACGGCGCTGTTATGCTTGATCAGCAGCGTCCGTGCGAGCGCGTTGATCGTCACGCCCTTCTGGTTGGCGCCGAGGCCGATGATGGCGAGGAGCGCCTGGTACTGCTGCGGCGCAAGGCCGAGCTCGCCGGCCGCCGACTCGCTGAACGAGAGGAACTGCCGGAGCGCAAAGCGGAATTCGGCGAGGATCCGGTATTCGGAAGGGTGCAGCTTGCGGGCCGTGCGGCGCCGCGTGACGCTGGAGGGATTGGCGGTCATGATCTGTCGTCGGGGAGACATTTCCGGTTAAGGTACCGCAAACGGTTGACAATATATCGCACTCCGATAAACTGCGCCGGGGTGTCGCTCCATCAGCCTGGAAGCCGGCCGGTCGCGAGCCTGCCGGGCCGGGCCGATGCCGGCCGCTGGCTGCCCGCGGGGTGCCTACCACGGCTTCTCCCGATGCAGGTACACTTGCCGGCAGCCCGGCGCAGCCCTTCGCTGCAGCAGGTCTTTGCGGGTATCCCACTCACAGGAGGTTGGAATGCGTGATCGCAGGTCGAATTCGTACAGTAGCAGCCGTCGTGGGTTCATGCGTACGGGCCTGGGTGTCGCGGGTGGATTGGCGCTCCCGATGGGGTATACACAGCTCGTCTGGGCGGCCGACCGCCCGCCGATCGGCACGTGGCCGGCCGGGTCGCAGGGCGACACCGTCTACATCGGCGCGGCGGTGCCCCTCACCGGGACCTACGCCGTGCAGGGCGAGGACGAGCTGAAGGGCATGGAGCTCGCCGTCGAGCACATGAACACCAACCACGAGCTGATGAAGAAGATCGCGCCGAAGGTGAACAACGGCGTCCTCGGCAAGAAGGTGAAGCTCCTCTCGGCCGATTCGGCCGCCAAGCCGAACCAGGCGCTGCAGGTCGAGCAGACGTTCATCAACGAGCACAAGGTCATCCT
>JAFEDF010000152.1 GCA_018241785.1 Pseudomonadota bacterium
CCACCGGGACACCGGCAGCTTGCCGGCGAGGTGGCGCAGGAGCGCATTGGCGACGCCGAGATTGCCTTCCGAGTTCTCGAAGTCGATCGGGTTCACCTTGTGCGGCATCGTCGACGATCCGACTTCACCCTCTCTCATGCGCTGCCGGAAGTATCCGAGCGAGATGTAACCCCACAGGTCGCGGTCGAGATCGATCAGCACGGTGTTCGTGCGCGCGAGCGCGTCGCAGTACTCGGCGACACCGTCGTGCGGCTCGATCTGCGTCGTGTACGGATTGAACTCGAGGCCGAGCCCCGCCACCATCTTCGCGGCGAGGCGCTCCCAGTCGACCTCCGGATACGCGACGACATGCGCGTTGTAGTTGCCGACTGCGCCGTTGACCTTCCCCTTGATCGGCACGCGCGCGAGCGCCGCAGCGGCGCGGTCGAGGCGGGCGCAGAAGTTGGCGATCTCCTTGCCGAGCGTCGTCGGCGACGCCGGCTGGCCGTGTGTCCGCGCGAGCATCGCGAGCCCCGCATGCCGGTGGGCGAGTTCCTCGAGCGCCTGCACCAGCGCCTGCAGCCCGGGCATCAGCACGTCGCGCCGGGCATCGCGCAGCGCCAGCGCGTAGCAGAGGTTGTTGATGTCCTCCGACGTGCACGCGAAGTGGATGAACTCGGCGCCGCGCGCGACCTCGGCTACGCTGGCGAAACGCTCCTTCAGCCAATACTCGACGGCCTTGACGTCGTGGTTGGTTCGCGCCTCGATCGCCTTGACGCGCGCGGCGTCGGCGAGCGAGAACGACTCCAGCGCCTCGCCGATCGCTCTCCTCGCCTCCGGCGAGAACGGCGCAAGCTCGGCGACCTGCGGCTCGTCGGAGAGCGCGACGAGCCAGGCGAGCTCGACCCGCACGCGATCGCGCACGAGCGCGAACTCCGAGAAGTGTCCGCGCAGCGCGTCGACCTTCGCCGCGTAGCGTCCGTCGAGCGGGGACAGTGCGACGAGGCGCGCGTCCTGGTTCGGCTCCACCTAGACCGAGTGCTTCAACTGATCGAGGATCGCCGGATTCTCGAGCGTCGAGACGTCCTGCGTGATTGCCTCGCCCTTGGCGATCGAGCGCAAGAGACGCCGCATGATCTTGCCCGAGCGCGTCTTCGGCA